>JAPOYQ010000797.1:0-3456 GCA_026706505.1 Gemmatimonadota bacterium | reverse complement strand
ATGCCATAGGCCGAGGCGTACTCGCGGCCCAACTCTTCGCCCCAGACCTTGCTAGCCGCGTACAGACCCGTTGGCCGCAAGGGCGATTGCGCGGTCAGCATCGGCCACTCAGCGGGCACTTGGTCGTACTCGCCAGCCAAAAGCTCCTTGTATGGCGAGAGCGCAGCATAGCCACCCATGACCGACCCACTGCTGGCAAAGAGGACGCGGCGCACTCCAGCCTCGTGGGCCGCGGCAAAAACATTCCCCGTCCCCTGCAAGTTGGCGTGGAAGATCGCCGCTATATCGTTTTCAATATGGGCGGCGAGATGGACGACCGCGTCGATTCCGGCAAAGGCCGGCCGGATGGCGTCGAGATCGGCGATGTCGGCTTGGTGGCAGTCGATGTGCGGAAGCGGGCGGCGGTTGAGGGCGCGTAAGTTATAGCGGGTGCGTAGGCTGGCGACAGCGGCTGTGCCGATCAAACCCGTGGCACCTGTGATGAGAATATTTTGCATAAGCCTATTGGGGTGTAAGTGTTGGCTCTCATTAGTAAGGAATACGGCCAAACGTGTCCAGCGAGCGCGGCCCGTATTGTGGGCAATTAGCGCTTTGGCTACTATAAACCGCCGTGAAATGCACAATGGCGATATGGGTTTTTTGCGCGTGGGTAGTGCTGCTTGCTAGCGGCTGCGCGGCCGACCGAGAGAGGGTACCCGGCGAGCCGGTGCAGATTTCGATGTGGATGTTTGGCGGAGTGGAGGAGCAAGACCGGTGGTTGCGGCAAGCAGTGGACCGGTTTAATGCCGCACAAGACAACATCCGCGTCGATTACGAGAATCGAGATTGGGCCACGCAGCGGGAGAGCCTGATTACCTCGACGATTGCCGGCGAGGGGCCGGACATCATTCGCGTCCACCACAAGTACTCAGTGGAGTTTGGCGAGTTAGGCGGGTTGTACGCGCTGGAGCGGTTTGCGGATTTTCCCCAAGTCAAAGCGCGGATCCTCGACAATCTGTGGGAGCACGTCGCGTACGGGGGCCAGCACTTTGGGCTGCCCATCCAGATTTTGCCTTTTATCATGGCGGTGAATAAGGCGCTATTGGCCGCCCACGAGGTGGAAGTACCCCAGACTTGGGAGGATATGCTGGCGTTGGGGCCGGTGCTCAAGGAGCGGGGGCTTTTCGCCTTCACCATGCCGGCGGGACTGAACCAAGACACGGCTTACCGCTTTTTACCGCTGCTGTATAAGGCGGGTGGACGGGTGTTCAACGAGGACTGGACGCGGGCTGCTTTTAACGGCTCGGCCGGTATCTCGGCGTTGGAGTTCCTCGTGGCGATGAAGGAGCAGGGCTTTATGCCGCCAGCGTGTGCTGCCTATGCCTTTGACGAGAACGCGGCCACTTGGTATACGGAAAAAGCCCTGCTGTCGATTGAGGGGCCGTGGTGGCAGCATATCGCGTCCAATAACTACGACTTCCCGGTGGAGGAGAAATTGCAGTTGATCCGGCTGCCCGGACCGGCTCAGCCCCTCGGGCCGCATCCACCGCGCACCTTGCTAGACTTGGTCATGGTGGCAATCACTGGCTATACCCGAGCGCCGGAGGAGGCTTGGACAGTGATCAAGGCCCTGTGGCTCGACGACCCGCAGTGGCACGTCCCCAACGCCGAGATGCTGGGCTTCCCCACGCAGAAGATCGCCTACGCACCGGGGATCGAGTCGAATTTCATCAACGCCGAGGTGCTGGCTGCGGCTGGGCAGAACGGTCTGGCTTGGCCGGGTCACCCGGCGGTGACGCAGATCCAACGGCTGATGGCCGACGCGGTCAATATGGCGCTGAGCGGGACCTTGTCTCCCAAGGAGGCGCTCGACCAAGCAGCGGAGGAAGTGGATGAAATCTTGGAGGATTATTGACCTGCATATGCTGTTCGTATGTACGTAAAACGAATACTCATTCCGCTCCTTGTGGGCCTGATCGCCTGTGGGGACGACGACCGTCCGCGTCCCGGCGAGCCGACCACGGTGGTGCTGTGGGAGTTCGGAGGAGTACCGGGTCTGCGCGCATGGGTGCAACAGGCCGTGGCCGACTTCAACGCCGCGCGCAGCGATATCCAAATCGAGTTGGAATTCCGCGACTGGGCGACGCAGCGCGAGAGCTTGATCAGCACCACCATCGTCGGCGATGGGCCGGATATTGTGCGGGTGCATCACAAGTCCTCGGTGGAGTTCGGCGAGTTGGGGGGATTGTACGCGCTGGAGAATTTTCCCGACTTCCCCCAAGTCAAGGAGCGCATCCTCGACAACGTCTGGGAACTGGTCGAATACGATGGCAAGCACTACGGTCTGCCAGTGACCATGCTGCCCTTCGTGTTGGCGGTCAACACCGACATTATGGGGCGGATGGGACTCGAAGTGCCCCAGACTTGGGACGAGATGCTGGCGCTCGGCCCAAAATTCGCGGGCACGGGGATCGAGCCTTTTACCATGCCTGGGGGCGTCAATCTGGACACGGCCTACCGCTTTTTACCGCTGCTGTACAAAGCGGGCGGGCGCGTCTTTAACGAAGATTGGTCTGCCGCTGCTTTTAACGGCCCAGCCGGGCAAGCAGCGTTGGAGTTTCTAGTAGAGATGAAAAACAAGGGTTATTTGCCAGCCGGCAGCGCAGCCTATCGCTTCGACGAGAACGCCGCGCACTGGTCAACCGGCAAGGCCGCGCTGTCGATTGAGGGGCCGTGGTGGCAGGATATCGTCCACGGCAACTACGACTTCGATCTGAACAATCTGGCGCTGGCGCAAGTGCCCGGCCCCGCCGAGCCGCTGGAGCCGCATCCATCGCGGACGTTGCTCGACGTAATTATGATTGCCATAACGGGCTATACCAAGGTCCCCAACGAAGCCTGGGAAGTGGTCAAGGCACTAGATTTGGACCATCCGGTCTGGCGCAATCCCAACCCGACCATGGGCGGCATTCCCACGCTAAAAGCGGCCTATGCCGAAGGCGTGCAGTCCGATTACATCGACTTGGACCAGCTCGCCACAGCCGGGGCCAATGGGCTGGGCTGGCCGGGGCATCCGGCGATTACCCAAATCCAGCGGCACATTGCCGACGCAGTCAATATGGCGCTGACCGGCTCGCTAAGCCCCAAGGAGGCGCTGGACTTTGCCGCCGAAGAAGTAAACGAGGTGTTGAGTGATTACTAAAGGCGCACTGCGCAAAAATCTGACGCCGTACTATTTCTTGTTGCCGGCCTTGCTGATCTTGGCAGTCGTCATCCTCTACCCAGTGTTAAGCAACCTGATCATGAGCTTGTACAAGGTGAAGCTCTTCCGCGGCGCTGGCGACGAGTTCATCGGCCTGACTCACTACGCCAAGCTCTTCGGTAGCCGCACTTTCGTCAACAGCATCTGGAGCTCGGTGCGCTTTACGCTCTACTCCCTGCCGGTCGCTTTCGTCTTGGGCTTGGGCATGGCGTTCT
>JAPOYQ010000360.1 GCA_026706505.1 Gemmatimonadota bacterium | reverse complement strand
GCGTGACCATCGCGGAAAAGCTGGGCGTAGGGATTGTCGCCGCCGTTGCAGTGGGTGAGAACGCCCAAAGAAGCCCGGCTCGTGGGCGAGCCTGCGGGGATTCCCTCGTCGAGCAAGACGACCTTCGCGCCTTGCCGGGCGAGGAAATAGGCCGTCGAGCGGCCGATGATACCGGCCCCGACTACCAACACGCGCGCGCCCGCCAGGGCCATCTAGCGACCGACAATCGGCGGTAGGTTGGTCGCCGGGCAGGCGCGGGGGCCTTGGACTGGATAGCCCATATCCGCGAGGACGCAGTTGATTTGGGCCTCTAGCTTGATCAGGTACTCCTGCTCGGACGCGCTGCTCGACGCGCGCGCTGGGCCTACGTCAAAGCCGCGAGCCGCTACGCCGGTCTTGAAGCCCTCTGGAAAGTTGACCCCAAGGAGCATCAAGTTGATGAGATCGAGGATGCGGTATTGCAGTTCGCGGGCACGCTCAATGTCACCGCTTTTGGCTTTTTCATAAAGTTCGACGATCACCTCTGGGACAATGCCCGAGGTGGCAATGGTGCCTCCGTTGGCTCCCATGAGCACCGAGGGGAATACGAGTTCCTCGCAACCAGTCATCACCACGTAATCGGAGCGCTGTTGGCGCAGGCAGTTCATGGTGTTGAGCAGCCTCGGCAGGTCGCGGCTGGAGTCCTTGATGCCGAAGATCCGATCATAGGGCAAGAGCCGCTCCAGCAAATCTATCGACAGCTCTTGGGTAAATTGCGGGATATTGCACAGCAGGATATCCAGCGGCGATTCCCCGGCGATTTCGGCGAAGTACTCGAAGAGGCTCTCAGTGGAAATTTCGTAGTAATAGGGGGGCATCAGCGCAATAGCATCCACGCCGACCGAGGCGTAGTATTCGGCCATCTTGAGCACGTCGCGCAAGTTGGCCTCGCTAGCTCCAGCCAGTACGGGTACGCGCCCCTTGTTGACCTCGCAGACCAGCCGCACCACGTCTTGGCGCCCCTCCTGCGACAGACGCGCGAACGCGCCAGTGCTGCCGTTGGGGTACAGCCGGTGGATCCCAGCCTCGATCAGCCAGTTGATGTAGCGCTCCATCTCGGCGTGATTGATCTCGTTCTGGCTGTCGAAAAGGACGATATTGGGGCAGAAGATGCCAGCAAATGCCTGGCGTCCGGCCGCGCGAGGAGCCGCTGGTGCCGGTGCGGGTGCCAGTGTCGGCGTCGGGGAGGCTTGGCTTCCGGCTTCCCGGCGCACGATCTCAACGCCCTGGACGCGCAACAAGTCCTGCGCCGACGGCGTCAGCTTAGACCTCGGGCCGATCTCGACCTGCCGTTCGCCAGCTAGGCGGCCCTCCAAGGTCTGCGCGGTAATTACGGCATCGTCAATCCGAATCATTTTTCGCGTCCTCGCTAAACGTGCGGCAGGCGGCCTTCGAGGCCGCTATAGGGCTGTGGAATTGCGTAGGCCGAGACCAGTTCCCCGTGTTCAACGGCCTCCTCCCGACCCGCATCTATCGCGACCTGCACGGCACCCACATCGCCGCGCACGACCGCGGCCGTCAAGTAGTACCCCACCTTATAGGCTCCCTCGTATTCGACGGCTGCGGCCTTGAGCATCCGATCGACAGCTCGCACCAAGGCCACGGTACTGCGCGTCTCAATCAGCCCCATGGCCTGCCGCGCACCCGCGCCAAGGCCCTCGGCCGCAGTGGCAAAACGGGCGACGAGCGCGGGATCGGGTCTAGAAACTACAGCCGAGGCGTCGAGCTGCCCCAAGGCCGTGGCGGCCTCGGCACCAACGCGTACCGCGGCCTGCACATCGTCGAGGTGGCCGGTGGCCAGCGCGGCAATCCGCCCGCCGCTGCCAATGCTCAAGCGCTCGATCTGGACATCTGCGGCCTTGAGCATGGCGTCGGCGCTGCCCACGACCGAGGCGTAACCAATGGTCTCTATGAGGCCCAAGGCTCCCGTGGAGCGCGGCTCGACCGCTGGCGCAGGCGGCAACAGAGGACCTAGCCCCTCACTAGGCTGCGGCAAAACGAGCGTCGCGTACACGGTACCAATCCGCTCGGCTGCTTGCCGACCGACTTCTAGCGCCGCCTGCACGGCAGCCACATCGCCAAAGATCGGCGCGTGGCACAGCGCACCACCGATGAAGGCCCAACCCCCTAGCTCCACTTGGGCGGCCTTGAGCATGGCATCGGCACCAGCCACTAGCGGCGTCAGGCCCTGCGTCTCCAATAAGCCAATCGCCCGCGGCTGTACCTGTTCGGCACCAAGGCCGGTTGCGTGGGGCATGGCGTCCATGGCGCGCGCGTCTGGCCGCGGCACCACTTGCGCGCCAATCAGTTCGCCGGTGCGGTTGGCCTCGACCTCGCCGACGCGAATGGCCGCCTCTACATCAGCTACTTGGCCAGCTATTACGGCAGTGAGCCAACCCGACCCAATGCCGTGCCGACCGCAAAGTCGCACCTCAGCGGCCTTGAGCATGGCGTCGGTAGAAGCCATCAGCGACGCCATACCGCGCGTCTCCAGCATGCCGATTGCCCCGCTAGACACCCCCACCTCCCATCGGCGCGGCGTATGCAGCCAAGACCTCGGGCCGCGGCTGTGGAATCAGGGCCGTGCCCAACAAGTGCTCGCAGTCCGCGAGCAACTTTTGCGCGACGGCTATGGCTTCGTTGACGGCCCCTACGTCTCCCAAGACCAGCGAACACACCACGCGGTCGTGGACCGTCAGCACGTTGACTACCTCGACGGCAGCCGTCTTAACCATCTGATCGTTGGTGTGAATGTGGGCCCCGTAACCGCGCGTCTCGACCAACCCCAAAGCGCCAGTGGGAAAGTCGCTGTCGGACCGGACCGGAAAATCGACGAATTGGTGGCAGGCGGCAGCGGGTTGGAGTAGGGGTGCGGCCACCACGTGTTCTATCACGCTGCGGGCCGCTTCTTCGCCGCTTTGCAGTGCGGCGGCCACATCGCTAATCGATCCGGTGAAAAAGGCCGTGGTATAACCGCCGATTGACGCCCAGCCTGCGAGCTTCACGTCCGCAGCCTTGCAGGCCGCATCCGCACCCACAATGGCAGCGGCCACGCCCTGCACCTCGATCATGCCAACTGCCGGGTCGCCCGCCATAGCTTAGTCTGCCAGCCGATGAATTACTAACTCGGTGATCTGCTCAATTAAGGCTTCTGGATCGGAGGCTTGGCCCTTTTCGATTTGTTGCAAAAGCGTCTTGTAGCGATTGCAACCCTCGCAACTCGCTTCTGGATCGCCCTCCTTCTTGCGCTCGTGGACGGCGCAATCGCCGCAGTGGGCTGGCTCGACGTATCCCGAGCCAAATTCCTCGTGCTCGCAACCGCAGGCGCGGTCGGGATGTTCGCACCGGCCCGCGTCCGCAACCCCCTCGGCAGCGGCAACGGCCTCGCCGCGACTTAGCTGCAACCGGTGCTGGCGGATGTAGTCCCAAGCCGTCGGCGTCAAGATGGCGCTGGGGGACACGCTGAGCGTCCGCTCGCCCTTGTGCTCGCGCCCGAGCAAATCGCCGGTGACGACCGGAGCGTCGATGTGCAAAGCCTCGGTCACCTAGCTAACCAAGGTGGTCTGTCAGTCCCTCAGTTGGACGGGGAATCACGTGGACGCTGCGCAGCTCGCCGATGCGCTGGGCGGCTTGCGCTCCCGCATCCACGGCCGCTTTGACCGCCGCTACGTCGCCTTCGACCAGCACGGCGATTAGGCCGCTACCCACGCGCTTTTGGCCCGCATAGCTCACGTCCGCGGTCTTCAACATGGCGTCGAGGGCTTCGACGACGCAGACCAAACCGCGAGTCTCGACCATACCCAATGCTTTCATTATTTGTCTCCTCTACAAGTACAGCGCAATGAGATCGTCGTGGGGGCGGGGAATCACGTGTTGCGACACGAGCTCGCCCACGCGCTCGGCCGCCTCGGCACCAGCGCTGACCGAAGCCTGCACCGAGCCGACGTCGCCACTGACCATGACGGTTATGTACCCACCGCCGATGTCCTGGAGCTTGACGACCTCCACATTGGCGGCCTTGCTCATGGCGTCGGCCGCTTCGATCACGCCGATGGACCCCTTAGTCTCAATGAGACCCAAGGCGCGGACGCGGCCATCGCTGTCGCCGCTGTCGCCGCGCTCGGGCACGACGGTCGTCAGTTCGCTGTGCGGGCGGGGAATCACGTGGACCGAATGCACCTCCCCGACCTTGGCCGCAGCAGTCGAGCCAGCATCCACGGCCGACTTGACGGCCGCCACATCGCCCGCGCAAAACACAGTCACCAAGCCGGAGCCGACTCGATCCCAGCCCAAAAGCTGGACGCTGGCGGCCTTGGCCATGGCGTCGCCGGCCTCGACGACCCCGACCAGCCCCACGGTTTCTACCATGCCTATTGCATCCGACATCCCTTACCTCCTGAAGTAATTGTGCGGATTTTTGCGTTCAACGCTCCAAATATACCTTGCGGGCGTGTACCAAATCAATTGCATTGCCCTCGTCCGTATCGATGTGAACTTCCAAGCGTTCGCGCTCACTGACGCGGCAGATCAACCCTTCCAGCACCCCACCCTGATCGCCCTCTACTACCAGCCGCAGCAAGTCTCCCGGGCCGACCCCATAGTACGCAGCCTCTTCCGGGTTCAAATGCACGTGGCGGGCGGCCCGAATCACCCCGTGATCCAACTCCAGCCCCCCAGCCGGCCCCACCAAGTAGCAGCCCGGCGTCCCCTCGATGTTGCCGCTGAGCCGCACCGGCGCGTCAATGCCCAAATAGCGGGCGTCCGTAAAGGCCAGTTCCACTTGGTTGTAATCGCGCAATGGGCCGAGGATGCGCACATTGGGAATCACCTGCTTGCGCGGGCCGAAAACCGACACCGTCTGCTCGGCGGCAAAAGCGCCCTCCTGGTACAGGACCTTCTGCACAGTCAACTCGGCACCCGTGCCGAAGAGCGCGTCCAGCGCCTCTCGGTTGAGATGGACGTGGCGAGCGGACATATTGACGACCAGTCTCGGGGCTGAAGGTACCTGCTCTAGCTGAGCATCGGGCAGGTGATCGTACACCACCCGGCGCACCAGCGCCTCAATCTGCTTGCGGTCCAATCCAGCCGCTGGTGCAACGTTCATCGCCTATCCTTCGCGGCTCAGTTGCCGACAGTCGAAGTCCTTGCCCATCGCCTGTAGCGAATCGACGATCCCGACGATTACCGCATCGGTTGGCACATCGCCCAAGTTCGGGGCGATTCGCGACGAGCTGCCCTGCACCAAAATCACCAACTCGCCTTTGCCCGCTTGCACCGCGTCAATGCAAACCATATCCCGCCCCGTCAGCACCAAACCGTGCTCGCGCACCGACGCAATTTCGACGACTAAGAGCTTCTTGCCGTGCAGGCTCGGGACCTTGGCCGTGGAAACCAGATGCCCTTTGACTTGGCCCAAGAGCATCAGGCGATGCGGAAGTAGTCCACGAGAGCGCAGCGGCGCTGGCGGGTAAAGGTGCGTGGCGACGTCAGCCCCTCGCCCGTAGGCCCGGCAATCGAGTACGTCCCAAAGCCCTCGCCGCCCAAGCCAACCCCGGCGTAGGAAGGACCGTTCTTGACGAAAATGGTGGTATCCACGGCGCAAGCCATGTTGTGCATGTTTTCGATGTTGCGCGAATGAATCACGGCCGTGTGCCCATAGCCGTGCTCGGAGATGACGGCCTCGCGGATGGCTTGGTCGACGTTGGGCATCCGCACGATCGGCAAAAAGGGCATCATCTGCTCCTCGCGCACGAAAACGTGGTTGGCGTCAGTCTCGCCAATGAGCATGCGCAGCGATGAGTCGAGTCGGAGGCCGATGCGCTCGCCTAACACGGCGGCGTCGCGCCCCACTAACTCGCGGTTGGCTACGAGATGTCCGTCTGACCCATCGACAAAAGCCACCTGCGCGAGCGTCTCGATCTGCCGCGCATCGAGCTCATATGCATTGTACTGGACCATCAGCCGCTTGAGCTCGTCGGCAATGGAAGCGACGGCAAAAACCTGCTTCTCGCCGATGCAGAGAATGTTGTTGTCGAAGCCGCCCCCGTCGATGATGTCGCGCGCGGCCTTGGCCAAATCGGCTGTTTCATCGACGACCACGGGCGGATTGCCCGGACCGGCGACGATGGCCTTTTTGGGACTACCCAGCGCGGCCTTGTCCACGCCCGGCCCGCCCGTGACCAGCAGCAGGCGGATGTCTGGGTGATTGAACAATTCGTTGGCCGTCTCAATGGTCGGCGTTTCGACTGCGGTCACCAAGTTGGCCGGCCCGCCAGCCGCGACGATGGCTTGATTGATCAAGCCCACCGCGAACATGGAGACCTTCCTGCCCGCCGGATGTACGTTGAAGACGACCGAGTTGCCCGCGGCGACAATGCAAATGGCGTTGTTGACCATCGTCGGCACGGGATGGGTCGATGGGGTGACCGCGCCGATGACCCCATAGGGGGCCATTTCGACTACGGTCAGCCCGTGGTCACCAGTCCACGAAGTAGCCTCTAGATCTTCGACGCCGGGCGTCGTATCGGCCGCGACTTGGTGCTTGATGATCTTGTCTTCCAGCCGCCCCATGCCCGTCTCGGCCAAGGCCCGCCGCGAAAATTCCTCGGCGTGGACGTGCGCCGTCTGCCGGAGGGCCTCGACGATCTTTTTGCGCTCCTCCAGCGACAAGGCCACCAACTGCTGCTGGGCGCGAGTCGCGCCTTGGACGGCCGCGTCAACCGTCGCGAAGACACCGGTGTCCCCGCCCTCGCTGCCGTCTCCGCCGCTGACGACGCGCTGCACCACTTCTTCGACTATTTTGCGTACGCGTTCTTCGCTGACGTTTTGGGACACGCTTTTTTCCTCGCGTTGGATCTAATATTTAAGAATGGGGAAAATAGGCGGCCCCACTCTGAGCGTCAAGGTCATTTGACGGGCTGCTAGCCCTGCCTTAAGGTTTGTGCAAATGGTGGAAAAACAAAGGAGAAAGACATGCGTATCATCCGCTTTATCGACGCTGACGACGCCGTCCGTTGGGGCCTCGAAGCCGAGGGGGATCAAGCCTCCGTACTCACCGGCGATCTCTTCGCAGAACTAGCGCCCACGGGCGAACAAGTGGCCGTCAAAAGACTGCTCGCCCCGCTCGATCCGACCAACATTTTCTGCATTGGGCTAAACTACCGCGAGCACGCGGCCGAATCCGGCCTAGAGCCGCCCGAGCAACCCGTCGTCTTTGCCAAGCCCACGAGCGCAGTCTGCGGCCCGGGCGACTCAATCCTGCTACCAGCCTGCTGTCGCCGCGGCCCGGAAGTTGACTACGAGTGCGAACTCGCGGTAGTGATCGGCAGGGCCGCCCGCAATGTGGCGCGAGCCGACGCCCTCAGCTATGTGCTCGGATACACGTGCGCCAACGATGTCTCGGCCCGCAAGTGGCAGCTCCATGGCGGTGGCGGCCAATGGATCCGCGGCAAGGGCTTTGACACCTTTTGCCCGTTGGGGCCGGTGCTGGTCACAGCCGACGAAATCCCCGACCCGCAAACCCTCGGCATCCGCACGATCCTCAACGGCGCGACCATGCAGGACCACACCACCGGCGACATGATCTTCACGGTCGCCGAACTGATCGAATTCCTCAGCGAAGATACGACCTTGCTGCCGGGCACGGTCATCCTCACCGGCACCCCGCAGGGCGTGGGTTTTGCGCGCAAACCGCCCGTGTGGCTTACCGCCGGCGACGAGGTAATCGTGGAAATAGACCAGATCGGCCGACTGCAAAACCCGGTGGAAGCAGCCTAGCGTTCACGCTTCCTTGAACATTCCGAAGGCAAAGGCTTCAGGTAGCTCCTCAAAGATGATCTCCCCCTCGGCGTCGGTCTCCAGCAATTGGGCCATGTAGTCGTACCACTCTTCTAGGATGGGCACTTGGCGGCTCTTGAGCCAGTCTTCCTCGGTGGGGGCGACCGCGTGGATGATGAGGTATTCGTCTAAGCGGTAGATGGCCATGCTGACCTCGTTGTCAGTCATGCTGTCGGCGATTTCGGGCCACAGGTCGTCGTGGGCCTGTTTGTACTCGGCGTACGCATTGGGGCGCAGCCGCATGGCTAAGCCAATCGAATACATAAAGGTCTCCTTAGTCGTTAGGGGATTCGCGCCATTTGACGCAGATTGATTGATAAATATGCGGATTAATCAAGAGATATTCAGAAAATGACGTAAAGTTCTTTTTTTTCTATTCTTAGGCATTTTTTCCTTGACAATATATCACCTTAAAAGTGAAACTAAAAGGCAGTTGAAAATCGTGCAAAGCAAATTGCACATCACCATGAGAGGAGGGCCTCATATAATGATTCTCTTCGCACGTCGATTCTCGTGTAGTACTCTCAGGAGCCGACTCCCCGATGGGGGCGGCCATACGGTCCCAAATATGCGGGCTACGAACAGCATCCGCGCGTTGCGCGTTCGTCCCAATCCCTAGGATACACGCACGACTCTTCAGGTTGCGTGCATCGGCTGGCTAAAACGCACAGCCGAATCGGGAACTTACCTCGCATTCGCATCGTCTTAGGCGATTGATTGCGCGTGCAGGGATTTTCCCACGGGGTTTTCGGGACAGCGCTTTCGAGAAGGAGGGCACTTTTGCGTCCCGGAAACCGGCGATACATCGATTTCGATACAGCCGCTTTCCAGCGGCTTTTTTGATGGCTGCGGCGCAAAAATGCTGCGGCTTTTTTCGTTGAATTTCGTCGAACTTCGCACCAAATGAAGATCTGGAGAGAAAACAACTCATGCGCAAAATCGAGCCAGAACGCATCAAGCGCGCGGCGCGCATCTACGCGAGCAATCAAGAAGCCAGCCGTGCGCTGGGTATCGCCCCAGGCAGTTTCAGCCGGCTATGCCGGCTCTACAACATCGAGACCCCCTATGCGCGCAAGCGCCGGCGGCGCGAAGAGTTCTACCGCCAGCGCGACGGCGATCTCTTAGAAGATATCGACCTCGACCTGCAAGAGATCGAGGCGCTAGAGGAGGTCCTCGATCTTAACTGAATAAGCATCGCACACCGCGCTCGGCCAGCGGGGAGCTGGCGGACTTTTCGTCCGCTAGCTCCCCGCTTTTTTGTTCCAATCCACGCGCCGACCTTTATTAGGTAGCCAAAAAGGAGGAGATCATGGCTAGCGCGAAATCATTGCAGCGGCTCTGCCGCGAAACTTTGCCGCTGATGTTGCAGCAGGCGAATGGGCAGAAGATGATGGCGGCGGTGCGAGACGTGGTACAGACTGATCGGTGGAATTCGTTTGATCGCTTCGGCGAAACGACAGCCACGCTAACGAGCCGCTACGAGGCTGTTGGCGCGCGCGTGGAAGTCGAGTCCATCCAGACCGGAGGGCGGATTGGGTCGGGCCGGTGGATCATCCGCGAGGCTGCCGATGTGGTGGGCGCGACTGTGGATGTGGTACACCCAATCACCAAACGGGTGCTGGATTGGCAGGAGAATCCCTGGCACATCATCCAGTGGAGCGCGGCAACTCCAGCAGATGGCGTGCGGCTGCGGCTGGTGATTCTCGACCAAGTCGAAGACGTCCAACGCCAGCCAACCGACGGGCTTGCTGGCGCGATTGTGCTGACCAAGCTAGACCCGCGCTCCAACCTCGGTCTTTTAGCCGCTAAGGGAGCCACCGCAGTCATCGCCGACCGGCCGGTGCCCAACCTGCCCAACGCAGTGGCGTGGACCAAATTCGGATGGGGTGCAATTCCCCTAGCACATGCGACAGCGCGGTTGGTGGGCTTTGTGATCTCTGAGCAGCAAGGGAAGCGACTGCGGCGGCTAGCGCAGCAGCGCGGCCCCTTGACCCTGCACGTACGAGCCGACATCCGCAAATACGTCGGCAGCCACGACGTGGTCAGCGGCATCATCGAGGGAGCAGGCGATCCGCAGGACGAAGTGTGGGCCATCGCGCACAGCGGCGAACCGGGAGCCATAGACAACGCTTCGGGCGTGGCCACTACCCTGGAGATTGCCCGCGTGATCGAAGGGCTTATCCGCGCGGGAAAACTCGCGCGTCCCAAGCGCACCATTCGCCTGCTCAATGCCTATGAGTGCTACGGGTTTTTCGCCTATCTAGAGCGGGTGCGGCGCTTGCAGACTCCGTTGGCCGGGGTGTGCATCGACACAGTCGGCTCCCGACCCACTGTCTGCGATGGCCGGCTAGAATGGCACGCAACAATCCCCATGTCTGCTGGTTTCGTCGACCGGGTCGGCGAGGCTATCTTGCGAGCCGGGGTGCGGCGACACAAGCCGGGCTATCGAGTACATCTAGAGCGATTCATGTCGACGTCTGACACCTTGATCGGCGATCCCCAGTACGGATTTCCCTGTCCTTGGATCACCACGCATCACCGCAAGAGCGGGCACGGCTTTGACGCCTACCACTCCTCGGCCGACGTGGAAGCACTGCTCAGCCCGCGAGGGCTAGAGACCTGCGCAGCCTCGATGGCGGCCTATCTGTATTACCTGGCCGACATGGGCAGCCGCGAAGTGGGAGAGTTGGTCCGCACCGAGACCCAGCACTTTCTCTCCGTATTGGAAAAGAAAAAGCGGCCCCGAGCCGAGGCCGAGTACGTGCGCGAGGCACACAGCCGCAGCGTGCGACGACTGGCGCGCTGGCTCTGGGGAGGCAGTCGGCGCGAGATCTTGGAGGCCATGGACGAAAGCGAGCGGCAGGTGGCGACCGCCGCCACCGAGGCCGCGCTGCCGGACAAGCGAGCGCGACGCACGGCCCAAGCGCGGCTAGTGCCACGGCGCACAGCCGTGCTCTCACCGACCGGCGAAAACGCGCCAGCCGCGATCAATGCGCGCATCTCGGCCGCACAGCTATCGCCGTGGGCGCTTTTTTGGGCCGACGGATGCCGGAATTTGGGCGAAATCGCCGAGTGCATCGCCTGTGAGGAAGCCGACTATCTAGCCGGGCCACGGACCAAAGGACCCATCACCGTTGATCGGGTCTACGAGTACTTCGCAGCACACGCTGAATTGGGCTATGCCGCGTTGACCGACCCGGCCAAGATGATCGGCCGCAAGGAACTAGTGAAGGATTTGCGCCGCTTGGGCGTCACCCCAGGCATGGATCTGATGGTCCACAGTTCTTTGTCGGCCATCGGCTTTGTCGAGGGCGGCGCTGAGACCGTCGTCGATGCGCTCTTGCAGGCAGTCGGCAAGCGAGGGACTCTGCTGGCACCTTCGTTCAACCACCGCGCGGCGAAAGTCTTCAACCGGCTGACCACGCCCACCACCAATGGCGCGATTCCAGACGCGCTGTGGCGGCGCACCGAGGCCGAGCGCAGCATGCATCCCACCCACGCGGTGGCGGCGATTGGGCCGCGAGCCAGCGACTATTGCCACGGACACCTCGAAGCCGGCATCTGGGCCCCAGATAGCCCGATCGGCAAATTGGTGCACGGCGGCGGCTACATCCTCGCGCTGGGCACGACGCACGATACGAGCACAGCCTATCACGTGGCCGAGATGTCCGTGCCCTGCGGCTGCATTGAATCTTTTGCAATTCCAGACCACATCGTGCGCGAAGATGGGACCGTGGACGAGGTCTTGGGGCTGGCCTTTCGCAGCGGCCCCTGCCCGATCCCAACCCACAAGCTGGACTCAACACTCGACCGGAGGAAGTTGCAGCGGCGGGGCAAGGTCGGGCAGGCCGAATGCGAATTGGTGAAGGCCCACGACCTGTGGCAGGTGCGGCGCGAACACCTGCGGCGCGTCTGTCCCACCTGTACCGTCAAGCCTCAAACTGCGCGGTGAATAGATCGCTACCCTCCCCTTATGGTCGGCATCTCCAGGGCAGCCAAGACGAGGGACTCACCGATGCCGCAGGCCGTTCGCATCTGACGCTGCGCGGCTTTGGGGTCGGCGCGTTCCTCAGCTTTTTTCTATCCATTGGCGCGCCCTACGCCAACATGGCGATGCGGGCGACCAACATGGCCTTCGATTTCAATACTCCGGGGGCCATTTTTCTATTTTTGGTGCTGGTCGGCTTGCTCAATACGCTCTTCAAGCTCGCCGCCCGCGACTTCCGCCTAGCAGTAGGGTTAGCTCTGCTGGCTACAGGCGGCTTTTGCAGCTATTGGGTCAGTCGTGGCGCGGTCGATTGGTACTCGCCTGGTTTTTGGTTTGGTGCCTTCCTCGCCCTCTCTTCACTGTGGAACGTACCGGTGGTACAGCGCGGGGGCACCCTCGCACTCAACCGCGCCGAGCTAGTACTGGTGTACGCGATGTTGCTGGTCGTCTCCGCCCTCTGCACCATGGGGCTGACCCAGCAGCTTTTGCCAGCCCTCACTGGCATTTTCTACTACGCCTCTCCGGCCAACCAATGGGCCGAAAAGCTCTTTCCGCTCTTTCCCTCGCAGCACATCCTCGTCGATGACGGTGAGGGCAACCGCGGCTTTTACGAGGGCGGCGCGCTCGCCGACATTCCCTACGCCACTTGGGTCGAGCCGCTGTGCTGGTGGGCGCTGCTGCTCCTCTCGCTGTACGTGGCTATGGTCTCGACGGCCGTGATCTTGCGCCGGCAGTGGGTCGAGCGCGAGCGGCTGGCCTATCCACTGACCCAGCTCGGGGTGGCCATTGTGCAAGGCGAGCGCAGCGCGGGGCTGGTCAATGGCTTTCTCAAGCACGGGGCCTTGTGGTGGGGCGCGGCCGTGCCACTCGCGTATGGCAGCCTCAAGGCCCTGAACCAATACTATCCGTCCTTGCCCAATATCGGCCTGATTTGGTGGGTGCCGTTTATCGGCCAGCAGAACCTGCAAATCTGGATCAGCTTCGCACTCGTCGGTTTTTCCTATCTCATCAGCACCCAAATAGCAGCCGGCATCTGGATCTTCTATCTGCTCTCCAAAGTCGAAGCCGAGTTTCTCGCCCTATCCGGCCTCAAATCCACCAGCAAGTTCGTCTATGGGGTCGCGTACGAGCCGCTCTTGGCCTATCAGGGCGGCGGCGCGCTCATCGCCATGGTGCTCTTGGGGCTGTGGACGGGACGCGGCCACTTGCGGGACGTATGGCGCAAGGCCCTCAGCTCCCATGCTAACATCGACGACGGCGACGAAATCATGTCCTATCGAGCGGCCGTACTCGGAATAACCTTCGGCACCGGGGGCATTGCCGGCTGGCTGTGGTTGATGGGGACCCCGTTCTGGGTCGGTGCGCTCTTTGCGGTGGTAGCCCTGCTGGTGTTTATCGGCATCTCGCGGGTCGTGTGCGAGGCGGGCCTAGCGGCCATTCGTTCGCCCATGATCGCCCCAGACCTCATCGTGCAGGGTATTGGCTCGCACACGATCGGTGCCACTGGCGTCTTCAACCTCTCCTTTGCCTATATCTGGTCGGCCGACATCCGCATCTTCTTGCTGGCCATGGTCGCCAATGGATTGAAGCTGATCCAAAACATGGACCGCCGCAGTCGGCGAGTCGTCTTCTGGGCAGTGGTGGCGGCCATCTTCATCGGCGTGACGGGCTCCTGCTGGATGGTCTTTCACCTCGCTTACAAGTACGGGGGCATCAACCTCGATGGCTGGCGTTTCCACGGCGGCCCATCCACCATCTACAACGCGGCACAGCGCGCGCTAGAGCCAGCCGAGGCCGACTGGTTGGGGCTGACATTTTTCGCCAGTGGAGCCGTGGTCATGGGTCTACTGACTTGGGCACGGCATCACGTGTTGTGGTGGCCCTTCCATCCAATCGGCTTCCCAATTGGCGCGAACTTCATGCTCGACAAAATCTGGGCTTGTGTGCTTTTGGCTTGGGCGCTCAAGAAGTTGATCTTGCGTTTTGGCGGGGCAGCGCACTATCGGACGAGCCAGCATTTCTTCATGGGCCTGATCATGGGCGAGGCCCTGTGCAATGGGC
>JAPOYQ010000384.1:9137-13935 GCA_026706505.1 Gemmatimonadota bacterium | reverse complement strand
CGCGAAGTTGGGCACGGCCGCCGCCAGATGCACGGTCGCGGCGGTGCAGATCGGCCCCAGCGGGTTGTGGGGCATCAGGTTGATGTAGTGCGACTCCGCCAAGCCCGCCACCTTCATCGACTCGGTCAGTCCGCCAACATTGCACACGTCGATCCGCGCAAACTGCGTGATTCCTCGTTCGAGATAGGGCAAAAACTGCCACTTGCTGGCAAACTCTTCGCCGATGGCAAAGGGCACATCGGTCATCGTCCTGAGCGATTCGTAGGCTTCGGGGCACTCGTCGCGGATGGGTTCTTCGAGAAAGTCGAGCGTCCCCGGCGGCATCTTCTGGCAAAACGATGCGCTCTCGGCGACCGTCAGCCGATGGTGATAGTCAATGCCCAAGATCGGGTCGGGACCAATCTCTTGGCGCACTTCAGTCAGCCAAGCCGCGGTGATGCCGATGGACTCGCGCGGCTCGAACAGCAGCTCGTCGTCGTACTGTTTGCGCTGGGCCATTCCCGTGCGAATCACGTCCCACCCCTTGTCCAACAGCAGCTTGCAGTTTTTGACCAAGGTCTCTAGATCCGGTGCTCCGGTCGTCGCAAAGCAGGGTACCCACTCGCGCTGCTGGCCGCCCAAAAGCTGATAGACCGGCACGCCCAGTGCCTTGCCCACCACGTCGTGTAAAGCGATGTCGATAGCCGAAATCGCTGCGGTCAACACCCGCCCGCCTTCAAAGTACTGGCCGCGGTACATCTCCTGCCAGAGCCGCCCGATTTCGCGCGGGTCGCGGCCGAGCAAAAACTCCCGGTAGTGCCGCACCGCACCCACTACGGCGAGCTCGCGCCCCGATAGCCCGGACTCGCCCCAGCCGTGGATGCCTTCGTCGGTCTCGACCTTGACGATGAGCTGATTGCGGTGGCCGACCCAAGTGGGGTAGGCTTTGATATCGCTGATTTTCATGGGATCTCCTTGTTATTCAGCGCAACAGCGCGACCAATTGTTCGTAGATTCTCGGCGCGGCGGCGACCAAGTCGCGACCGTCCAATTCTTCTGGCAATTCGCCCTCCACGGGCTGTAAGTGCCCGACGCGAGCGCCCGCTTCCCGCGCAATCAGAGCCGCGGCCGCCAAGTCCCAGGGCTTAAGCGACTCGTAAAAGCCGTCGAGCCGCCCCATCGCCACCCAGCAGAGATCGATTGCGGCCGAGCCGACGCGGCGGATGTCGCGGCAGTGTCCGAGGACGCGGCGCAAGCGGTTCACCAGCGCCACTCTGCCCTCGGCGGCGTAGGGGAAGCCCGTGCCGATCAGGGCGCGGGATAGCTCGCTGCACTCGCTGGCCCGGATGGCGCGGCCGTTGAGATAGGCACCCGCACCGCGCTGGGCGGTAAAGGTCTCGTCCACAAACGGGCAGCGCACCACGCCGACCTGCACTTGGCCGCCTTCGGCAAAGGCAATGGACACGGCTACTTGCTGCTGGTTATAGGCGTAGTTGACGGTGCCGTCAATCGGGTCGATGACCCACAAGGGGCCGCGCAATTGCGCCGGGTCTGTAAGGTGGGGCGAGGACTCTTCGGAGAGGATGCAGTGACAGGGGAAGGTCTTTTCGATCTCGCTGCGGATTAGCTGATCGGCCTGCAAATCGGCCGACGTCAGCAACTCAATCCCTTCCTTGTAACTCAGATCCAATGCCCGGTCCGCCCGTGCTTGGGCGATCAGCACTCCGGCGCGCCGGGCGAGGTCTTCGGCAAATTCAAACACCTCGCTCAACAGTGCGCCCCTAATTCCATCGGATACGGCGACAAGTTCTCCAAGCCGTCTTCGGTAATCAGGTACATGTTTTCCAATCGAACTCCCGCCCGCGCTTCGGGGATATAGGCCCCCGGCTCGACCGAGACCACATTGCCCACGCGCAGGGTGCCGCCGCGCTCCTTGTTGAGATCGGGCATCTCGTGTGCCCGCAGACCGATGTTGTGCCCGGCGTGGTGGATCAAGCCGACGTCGGCCAGCTTGGGATGTTCGCGGATGTAGGCGTCCATGGCCACTGCGCATTCGCTGCCATCCTTGCCCGGCCGCAGATACTCGCCGATGTGGTCGTGAAAGCCCTTGACGTGCTCGAAGACGGAATGCTGCACCTCAGTCGGCTCGCCCACGGCAAAGCTGCGGCACAAGTCGGCCCAATAGCCTCGGTACACCGACCAAGCGTCGATGACGTAGATTTCCCCGGCCTCGATCGGGCGATTGCGCGCAAAACCGCCTAGCTCGCCGCACTGGTAGTCTCCGTCGTGGAAAACCTTCTCACCTGCCGCAAGATGCGCTGCCCGCTGCGCTGCCGCTAGCACCTCCAGTTCGTTGACGCCCGGAGCCATCGCCGCTTCTGCCGCGGCGTATGCGGCTAGATCGACCTGCACCACCTTGCGCAACAGCTCGATTTCGTCGGGGTCCTTGACCTCCTGCATGTCGGCGAGCAGATCATCGATTGCGACCCATGCGGGCGTTTTGCCCAGCCCTTCTTCGACCGCTTGTTCCAAGCGACGCGGCAAAAACTCGCTCTGCCAACCCAAGCGGCCAGCCGCTGGCTTTTTGGCCCGCAGCGTATCGACGATTAGCCCGCTTATCACCTCGCGCAAATCGGGCGTGATCGTGCCGCCGACACTGAGGGAAAAGGTGAAACACTCGTCGGCGCACGGCTCGCCTTCGTCGGTATGCGCAATCAGCGAGGACTTCCCATCGGCCCCCAGCCAAAAGATCGCCGGCGGGCCGGGGAATTCCTCGGGGATGATGATCCCGGTGAAGTAGTAGATTTCCTTCGGGTGGTTGATCACGGCCGCATCGATGTCGAGTTCGGCCAGTCGCGCACACAGGCGTTGCTGTCGCGAGCGGCATCCTTGTTTGGTTAGCATCTCAATTTATCCTTACAGGTTACAGGTCTAAATAATGGGCGACCACAAGGGTCGCCCCTACTGACGTTACGCACCCGGGTAGGGAGCGGTTTCAAACCGCCCCCTACCAGCGGGAATCGGGCCGAAAACCAACCATCGGTCACGTACTGCGTAACGTCAAATAGTAACCAACCGCATCGCCCCTGAAAAGCAATCGCGCCTTGAGCCACCCGCTAGCCGCTCCGTATATTCTCAGCCCATTTCCAAACGAAAGTGCGTCTATGATTTCGATCCGACCCCTTCTGGCCGTCTGTCTGTTCCTCGCCCCGGTCTCAGCATCGAGCGAAAGGTTCCACGGCTTCGACCCGGCCACCTACGACGGGCTGATGCTTCCGCCAGCAGCGCTCCAAGCAATGGCCGCTGAAGCCGCGCAAAACTCGCCCCCTAAAAATGGCAAAAACCTCGTCTTTGGCTTCGCCAACCTGCAGCGCGACATCAGCTTTGGCATCAAGGTTGAAAAGAGCATCGAACGCAACGCCGAGGCCGCCGGCATCGAACTGCTGATCGCCGACAACCGGCTCGACGGGCCGACTGCTTTGGCCAACGCCGAGAGCTTTGCCCGACGCCAAGTTGACTTCTGCATCGAGTTCCAAACCGACGTCAACTTCGGTCCGGCAATCATGCAGCACTTCAACCGCAAGCAGATCGGCGTGGTCGCCATCGACATCCCCATGCCAAGTGCCACTTACTTCGGTGCCAACAACCCCCGCTCCGGTTTTATGGGCGGCTCCTATCTGGCGCAAGCGGCCAAAGTGCGCTTTGGCGACCGGGCGCTTTCTGAGGGATATTTCGTCGTTGGCGAATTGCCGCAGTCGGGCGCGATTCCCGCTATGCGCACGGAGGGCCAAATTGCCGGCTTCCTCGCCTCGCTGCCCGGCTTCCCGCCCGAGCGCATCATCCGCATCGACACCAAGAACACGCTGCAGTACTCCTTCCAGCAGATGAGCAACGCACTCGGCCGCATTCCCCAAGGTGCGCCGATCCTGATCACCGCCATCAACGACCAATCGGTCTCCGGCATGTTGCGCGCCGTGCAGCAGCAGGGGCGCGGCGCAGACGCGCTGGTCGTCGGCAAGGGTGCCGACGAGTTGGAGACGATGGTCGCCGAGGAGCGCTTCATCGCCTCGGTCGCCTATTTCCCCGAGCGCTACGGCAACTATCTCATCCCGCTGAGCCTGATGCGCTTAGCGGGCCACGACGTGCCGCCGGCGGTCACTGTCAATCACGTGATGATCAGCCCGGCCAACATCTGTCAATTCTACCCCGAATACGAATGCCAAGGCGAGCCGGGCTTCGACTACGTCTTCCCACAGGAAGCCTTTGTCGAGCACTTGGCTACCCTGAAGGACAAGCCCGAACTCGCCGGCTACGAGCAGTTGATTCCCGACCACTAGCATGAGCCATACCGCACCCCTCCTGCACTTGGAGGGCATTTGCAAATCCTTCGGCAGCGCCCAAGTCTTGCGCGAGGTCGATCTCCGCTTAGACGCCGGGGAGGTCTTAGCGCTGCTGGGTGCCAATGGGGCAGGTAAATCCACGTTAGTGAAAATCCTCTGCGGCGTGTACAGTCGCGACGCTGGCACCGTCCGCCTCGCCGACCAAGCAGTGCGCTACGACCGGCCCGAAGAGGCCATCGCCCACGGCGTCCGCTTTTTGCCGCAGGAAGTGTCGGTCTTGCCCGACCTCACAGTCGCCGAAAATATCCTCATCGCCGACCTGCCGCTCAAACGCTCGTGGCTTGGCAAGCAGGTAGATCGACCAGCCCTGCGCGCAAAAGCGCGGGCACTGCTCGACCGGCTCGGCTGCGACCTCGATCCCGACGCGCCGGTACCCCCGCTCTCCGCGCCACACAAGCGCTTGGTGGGAATCGCCCGCG
>JAPOYQ010000384.1:0-9127 GCA_026706505.1 Gemmatimonadota bacterium | reverse complement strand
ATCCGTTCCCTGGACCGGCCCACCAGCGGAGCGATCTCCGCGGCTACGACCGCCTCCCTTGCCGACCGCGAGGTCCAAGCGCTCTTCGCCGTCGTCGAGCGGCTCAAGGCGCAGCAGATCGGCATCATCTACATCTCCCACTACCTCGACGAGGTCTTCGAGATCGCCGACCGCATCACCGTACTCCGCGACGGACTAAACGCCGGTGACTTCGCCACCGCCACCGCTTCGCGGCGCGATGTCCTCGACGCCATGCTCGGCACCACGGTTGACGAACTCTACCCGCCGCGCGGCACCAGCATCGGCGAGATTGCGCTAGAAGTCGAAAACCTCAGCCTACCCAGTGCGCTCGACAGCGTATCCTTTGCGCTCCACCGAGGCGAGATTCTCGGCGTCTTCGGCTTGCTCGGCTCGGGGATCGACCAACTTGGCCGGGCCATCTACGGCGCATTGGGGCCACTGCCCGGCGCACGCATTGAGCTCGGGGGCACCTTCTATACCCCCGCTAACCCACGCCAGGGCCGCGACGTGGGCATTGGTTTCGTGGCCGCCGAACGCCAGCGCGAGGGCATCGTCCCCGACCTCGGCGTCAGCGCCAATATCACCTTGCCCTTTATCGACCGCTTCGCGCGTTTGTTCTCCGTGTCCAAGCCACGCGAAGCAAACCACGCGCAAAGCTGGATCGACCGCTTGGAGATTCGCGCCGCCCACCTCGACCAGCCGCTGCGCTTGCTCTCGGGCGGCAATCAGCAAAAAGCCTGCTTAGCCCGCTGGCTGGTCGAGGGCCTCAAGGTGCTCATCCTCGAAGAACCGACCCGAGGTGTGGACGTGGGCGCTCGCCACGAGCTCTACTTGGCGCTGCGGCAGTGGACCCAACAGGGCCTTGCCGTACTCTTGATTTCCTCCGACGCCGAAGAAGTCGCTGGCGTCTGCGACCGTTCCATCGTGCTCGACCGCGGTCGGGTGTCCAGCTACTTTTCCAGCGGCGCAGATCCAGCCGACTTGCTCCATACTCCGACTGCGAAAGATCATCCATGAGCATTGCTACCTTATTGAACCGCCCCGGTGCGGGCGTCGCTTTGTTATTGATGTTCTACCTCTTGGTCGCCGTGCTCTTCAGCGTACTCTCACCTTGGTTTTTGTCCTTCGACAATATGGTGAGTATCGGTGCCAATATGGCCTTTATTGGCTTGATGTGCGCGTTGCAAACGCCGCTGATCATCGCCGGGGGCCTCGATCTGTCGGTGGCCGCGGTCGCCGGGCTGGCCGGGGTCGTCGTCGCGCTGCTCCACGCCTCGGGTGTCGGCATTGTCGCGGCCTGTCTCATCGCGCTGGCGCTGGGCGGGGGCATTGGGCTGCTCAATGGCTTGTTGGTTGTGCGCCTCGGGCTCAACTCGCTGATCGCCACTCTGGGGACGATGAGCGTTATCGGTGGATTGGCCCTAGTTCTGACCGGCGGGCTGACTAAGCCGCTGATGGAACCCGGTTTCAACTGGATCGGCAGCGGCCAGTTTTTGCGGTTGCCGGTGCCGCTGGTACTGATGCTGCTGGTTTATATCGCGCTCGGCTGGGTGCTTGCGCGGACCCGCTTTGGCCGCTTCGTCTATGCCGCCGGCAGCAATGCCGAAGCCAGCCGACTGGTCGGCGTTCCCGTCGCCCGCACCCTGATGATCCTCTACGTCCTCTCCGGCCTCAGCGGAGCGGTCAGCGGTCTCATCCTCGCGGCCATGCTCTACGCGGCAGCACCCGACGCAGCGGGACAGCATTTGTTGACGGTGATCGCCGCCGTCATCCTCGGTGGCACGAGTCTCTTCGGGGGGCGCGGCACAGTCTGGGGCACCTTGTTGGCGGTCTTGCTCCTAGGCACCCTCAACAACGGGCTGACGCTGATGGATGTGTCGAGCTTCTGGCAGGATGTAACGCGCGGAGCAGTGCTCCTGTTGGCCGTCGGTCTCGACCAAGTTCGCACTCGCGCTGCGGGCGCTTGATAAGTAAATTTAATGAATTCAATGAGCTTGCCTTTCCAAGGAGAAAAAATCTCGTGATGAAAACCAGAACATTGCCCACCTCGACATCGATGATTCCTGTCGTCGGCCTGCTCGTGCTGGCCTGTGCCTTTTTTGTGGCGCACCCCGCCCTGGCGCAGACGGAGCTAGACTGTCCACTGCCTCCCGACTGGACTCCTCCGCCTGTGACGGCGGAACAGGTGGAAAACGGCAGTGCCAGCCTGAAGGACTTCGCGCTGGTCATGCGAGATCAGTCCCGGGATGCGTCCCAGGGGGCAACGGGCACGGGACAATTGTACAGCTCTGGATGCCTCCTCAGGCAGGAAGGGGGTCCTTATCGTTTCGGTTCCACCTACTTGGTGCAACTGACGCCCACTGGTAGGGTGCGCCTTCACGGGAAGGACATGACGTTGTCGGGCAGACTCCTCAAGCCCCGGATTTATTTACAAATCCTTTCTTCGCTGGGAGTCCCCGCAACCGTTCTGGCCAACCTGGTCTCGCCCGATCCTGATACCGTCGCCCAGGCTCAAGCCGCCGTCACTGCCACATTATCGCAAGAGCCGGATACTGCGTTCGATGCGACCGTCTCCTCAGCGGTGGGCCCGGGGATACCAGGTGCCTCCGGCTACGCCAGTGTCTACAGCACTGGCCGTGGTACCTCCGATCGACCGGCTCTGATCATACAACTCGCCGGATTCGATCTGAATGCATCGCACTTGGTTGAAGAAATAATCGATTACGGCGACCCGGCCATTACTGCCAAGGAGGTGGTGGACCGCGAAACCCTGAAGGCCTTTGTCACGGAAGCAGCTAAGTACTTTAGAAGCCTCCGAGAGACCGGCGGTCCAGGTGCCCTCTTAAAAGCCAAGGTTGCCCTAAGAGATCCGAACGGGCCTTGGAGACACGGTAACGTGTACCTCTATATCGTGGACAGCATCAGCAACATCATCGTGTTTCACGGCGCATTTCCAGACCGATTCGAGCTTCGACCTCCGGGGATTTCCCGAGACGTCGTGACCGGGGAACTCATAGCGGATCAGATCGACGCCGCCGCGGCCAGCGGCCCGGAAGGTGGCTTCTGGCAATACCATTTCGACAATCCCACGGACGACACCGACAGCGCCGACATCCCCAAGGTGGGATACGCCTTCACGTCCGCAGGTCAAATCCCTAGGGCAGACGGAAGCTTCCTCCCAACCAGCTACATCTTCGGGTCGGGTTTTTATCGAATACCCGGTGATGTCTCGGCTGCTCCCCTTATGGAAACGGAAGTGGAGGCCACGGTTTTAGGCGACGCGGTCGAAGGGTTGACTGTCGAGTTTTCTCGCGCCATCGCCGGTCACCCGCCCAACTACGTCTGGAGTGCAGTCTCCGATGCCAACGGCCATGCGGTTCTGACCGTCTCCAGCGCAGTACGCCGGGTGAGTGGCTACTATCAGGCCCGCGCCCGCAACGCCGCTGGCGAGGTCGTCGGCCACTGGCACAGCATTCCCCTCAATCGCGACCGACGCCAGGTATTGGAACTGCCGCTGGACGGTGCCATGAGGCTCGTGAGCGTCGAACCACTGGTCGCCGCCAAGGCCGTGGCCGCGACCAGCGGTCTGGCACCTAATGTGCCCAACCCTTTCAACAGCGCCACGCAGATTGCCTACCACTTGTCCAGTTCCGGCCCGGTCCGGTTGGCGATCTACAATGTGCTAGGCCAGCCGGTGCGCACACTGGTGGATCAGTTCCAAGCCGCTGGCTCCTACCAAGTCCAGTGGGATGCCCGCGACCAGCGAGGTGTCTCTCTGTCGTCGGGGGTCTATATCACCCGCCTGAGCTATCCCGGCGGGGAGCAGACTCGACGGCTGCTCTACCTCAAGTAGCGCCGAACGGTTCGGTGGGAAGCGTTAGCCTAAGAAGCCGTCTGGAGATACCTAATAAGCCTTGACTACGAGGCGTACGGGGTTTTCAGACGGCTTCTTTTTTTGAGGGGACGCTTAACCTTGCAGTCCGGCCTCCGCATGGGGGCCGCATTGGGGCCGCCACTCGCGTTTACTACAGGTCCCCGACCGTATCGCCCTGCTGGTACGAGCCTAAGACGCGGACGAATTCGGTAGTCTCCCGAAGGTGATCCACGGCTTGGGCACAAGCCTTCTGCCCCAAGTGGCCTTCCAAATCGAGATAGAAGACATATTCCCAAGGCCGCTCGGGCATGGGCCGCGACTCGATTTTGAGGAGGTTGATGCCGCGTTCGGCAAAGGCCGCAAGGCTCTGGCATAGCGCGCCCGGCACGTGCTTTAGCCCAAAGACGAGCGTGGTCTTGGCAGGCTCGGCTGGCGCTGGCTTGGCTCGGCGGCTCACCACCAAAAAGCGGGTAAAATTCTGCGGGGCGTCCTCAATGCCGGGGACGAGAATCTCCATTCCGTACGCGGCGGCGGCTTGCGCGCCAGCGATTGCCCCTCGGTCGCGTGCGCCGCTAGCGGCCAACTCTTTGACCGCGCCAGCCGTATCATCCGTCGGTATCGTCTGAGTGCCTGCCAACGAGTGAATGAAGTGGGTACACTGGGCCAAGGCGGGTGGCTGCGATGCAATGTAGCGGATGTCTGCTAGCTGCACGCCTGGATTGACGATGAGATTGTGGACGATGCGCAGCTTGATTTCGCCCACGATGTGTACATCGCTCTGCAGCAACAGGTCGTAGTTCTCGTGAATGCTGCCCATCAGCGAGTTTTCGATGGGCGCGACTCCGCAAGCGCAAGACCCGTCTTCTACCGAGGCGAAAAGCGCCTTGAAATCGGGCTGTGACACCAGTTGCGTCTCTGGAGAAAAATAGGCTCGTGCCGCTGCCTCGCTGAACGACCCGGCGTGCCCTTGGATGGCCACAGGTTCGCATGTCTCTGCTCGCTTCATATGCTCAATTTTTCTTTACGGTCCGGTTTGGACATTTGCTTGGTCGTACTCCTTTTTCCATTTCAGATAGCCAAAGACGATGATAACCAGATACGCGATAAACAACAAAGCGGTCAGGTAGAGCCCTCGGCTGTAGTAGAGGTAAACCGAGACGCTGTCGATGACAAACCAATACACCCAATTCTCCAAAATTTTCCTCGTCACCATATAGGTCGTCACCACCGCATACCAAGTGGTGAAGGCATCGACATAAGGCAAGGCCGCCTCTGTATTTTCGCTCAAAAAATACCCAGACGTCACCACAACGGCCCCTGTCACAGCAATGACCATGACGTGCTTTTTGAGCGACCAAGTAGAAATGGGCAGCGTTGCGGATTGATCGGTGGGCTGCCGCCATTGGTACCAGCCATAAACCGCCATAGCCAAGTAGTAAATCTGTAAGGCCGACTCTAGGAACAGATTGACATCGAAGAAGATGTAGATGTAAATCGCAGTGCTGACGAAAGCCGCTCCCCAACACCAGATGTTTTCCCGCGCCGCCAAGACCAAGTAGAGAATAGCCAAGACGACTGCTGGCACCTCCCACCAAGAGGTCAGTTCCAGCGCTTGGAGTATTGCCGGGGTTTCCATTTCAGCGGCACCAGCGTTCGCTTGAGCCGTTGTACTGTCCAGCGGGCATGTTATTTCCTTTTGCGCGGTTGCGCGTATAGTGGGTTCTGCCTATCAGTATATCGCCTCAGTTACATTAAACTGCAATCGACGGGAGCGATTCATGCACCAGATCACCGACGCCCAAAAGCAGCAATTCAAAGAAGAGGGCTATTTCATCCTCGAAAACGCCATCCCCGCTCACCATCTCGACCTCCTGCGCGGCGAATGCCAAGCCTTCATCGACAAAGCCAACGCCCGGATGGACGCCGAGGGCACGGATTCCTTGGGCCTCAATCATCGCAACAGCCGCTACTTTGTCTCCAATTGCTTCCGCGATCAGCCCCGGCTGCGCGAGTTCCTCTTCAGCCCCCTAATGGCCGACATCTGCCAAGCCACCTTAGGCGACGACGCCTATTTGTTCTGGGAGCAATACGTAGTCAAAGGTGCCGAGGCTGGCATGAAGTTCTCTTGGCACCAAGACTCGGGCTACGTCGGCTACCCGGATCACAAGCCGTATCTAACCTGTTGGTGCGCCCTCGACGACATGTCCGAGGCCAATGGCACCGTCCACTTGCTGCCGTTTTCGCGCTCGGGCATTCGCACGTGGGTCAAGCACATCCGCGAGGAGGGGAGCAACGATTTGATCGGCTATTTCGGCAGCGATCCCGGCGTCTCGGTCGTCGCGCCGGCCGGCAGCATTGCCGTCTTCACCAGCTACAACTTTCACTCCAGCAGCACCAACACTACCGACCAGATGCGCCGCGTGTACTTGGCCCAGTACTCCTGCGAGCCGATGACCTCGGCCGATGGCAGCAAACTCTGGGGGAATGCCGAGCCCTTTCTCAAGGCGGGTAAATTGGTCGTTGGCCAGCCGCCGCCCGAGCTCACCAAGTCCGCTCCTTGAGCAACTCTTGGATGGCAGCGCGCGGCACGGGCAGCTCGTCGATATGGCTCTCTAACCAGCGCGAGAAGTCCTCCTCAATGGGATCGGACCAGCGGGTATCGATCTGGCCGGGCGTGTATTTGCCCTCGGCTAGACGCTGCTTGCCAAAGCGGTCGCGGAGCGAGATCAGTTCGGAGGTCTTGACCACCTGCTCGGCTAGGTGAGGCGGTATAAAGACGACGCCATCGTCGCGACCGAGGACTACGTCGCCGGGCATGACCGTGGCACCGCCGATGCGCACCGGACAGTTGACCCCGGCCAGCATGATGGTGGGCGAGGCAAAGGTGGGGTGAAAGCCGCGCACGAAACTGGTGAAATTGGGCAGTTCTTGGATGCCGTCGATATCGCGGACGGACGCGTCGTGGACCACGCCGTTGCCCGAATTGGCGTAGATGGCAGTGGCGAGATTGTCGCCAATGACGGCCCCTTGATCGATTTTGCCAAATACGTCGGCCACGTACACGTCTCCGGGCACCAGCATATCAATGGGCCACGAGATCTGGTCGCCAATGCAGCCGGCCCGCTCCCCTTTCTCTTCCATGACCCGACGCATGACGGGTCGCCGCGGCATGTACATAGCCGTCAGGGCGCGGCCCACCAGCACTTGGCCGGGGTGCGTGCAAATCCAGCCGTCTTCGTACTGCCAGTTGTAGCCGGGGCCGCGTATGACGCCCCAGGCCTGGGTAATGCTGACGTTGCGCATGCGCTCGAGGATGTCGTCGGGCACCTTGGGGCGGCCGTCGGCAAAGCGCTCGCCCTCCCACTCCGGGGTGTACTCGATTAGCTCTTCTGGGGACATGTTCAAGGGAGCAAATTTTTCCATAGCAGTGATTTCCAGTCGTTGAAGTTTGTGCGGAGCCTTTCCTACTTTCCCTTCCACACCGGTTTCCGCTTCTCGGCGAATGCCTTTGGTCCTTCGATAAAGTCCTCTGACTCATACATGCGCTCGGCTAGCGGAAAGCGCGTGTTGACTGCCTCCCACAGCGGCAGTTCCAATCCCCGCACAGCCGCCTCTTTCCCCGCCTGCAAGGACAAGGGTGCACACGCCAAAATCGCCTCCACCCACTGCTCTGCAGCCGCTTGCAGGCCCTCCGCTGGCACCACTTGGTTGACCAGCCCAATCCGCCGCGCTTCCTCCGCCGAGATGAGTTCTCCAGTCAGTATGAGCTGCATGGCCGCGCTCCACGGCAGCCGCCGGACCAGCTTGTGGATGCCCCCAGCGTCGGCCATCAACCCGCGCCGCGCTTCGGGCAACCCCAATTGCGCATGCTCGGCCGCCACCACCAAATCGCACCCCAAGACCAGCTCCAACCCGCCGCCCACTGCATAGCCATTGACCACGGCCAACAGCGGCTTATAGCAATCGCGGCCCCGCTGGAAGCCCCGCGCCTCCCCGCTGGCCTCGGCGCGGTTGTGGCTGCGCGCGGCCTCGCCTGCTTCAGCCCGCCACTTGAGGTCGGCACCAGCGCAGAACGCCCGGTCGCCGCTGCCGGTCAAAACCCCGACCCAGACGCTGTCATCGTCGCGGATCCGCTCCCAAGCGTCGGCCAGTTCTTCGGCCATAGGCGGATGTATGGCGTTGAGGACCTCAGGGCGGTTGAGGGTGACCGTGGCGACGTGGTCGCGCTGTTCGTAGCGGATGAACTCGTAGTGGGCCATTGATCAAGATGGTACTTCGACTAGATTCCCCGATTCGGCGGCCTGCTTCAACGCCTGTAGCGCGGCCACGTTCTTGAGGCCGTCTGCGGGGGGAAATTCGGGAGCCCTGCCTTGGAGAATGCAGCTAGAGAAGCGCTCTAGCTGCACCTGAAAGCGATCTGGCCCGGAGAAGGTCTCCACGCGCTCGTCGTTGCCGATGGCGATGTACACCGTGGCCTGCTCGTCGAACATGTTGGGCACGCGGACCGCGCCGTGGCTGCCGACGACCTCCAACACGCAGCGGAACGGCCCCTCCATGCCAGCCGCGATATAGGCGATGTGGTCGCCGGGGAAGCGCAACAGTCCGGCCAAGCTCGCATCCACGCCGTTGCGGAGGTGCTGAAAAGCCTGCGCGGCGACCGGCTCGGCATTGAGCACAAAGCGCACGGCGCTGACGCAGTAGCACCCGGCGTCCAAGAGCGCACCCCCGCCCAATTTTTTTTGCGCCCGGACGTCGGAGGCCCAATTGCGGATGCCGAAGGTCAGCTCGGCCCGCGCTAATTTCACCTCGCCGATCTCTCCCTGTTGCACCAGCCGGCGCGCGCACTGCAATTGCGGATTGAGGCGGTGGGTGAAAGCTTCGACTAAGAGCACCCCGTTGGCTCGGGCTGCGTCGATCATCTGCCGCGCTTGCGCCACGGTCACCGCGAGCGGCTTTTCGCAGAGGATGTGCTTGCCCGCCTGCGCCGCCTTGACCGTCCACTCGCAGTGCATGCTATTGGGTAAGGGGTTGATGATCGCGTCGATTTCGGGATCGTCCAACATGGCTTGGTACGAGCCGTACGCCTTGGCAATGCCGTATTGGGTCGCGCTTGCTTCGGCCTGGGCTTGGTCCCTGCTCGATATGGCCGCGATCGCGGCATTGCCTAGGGCCTGTGCAGCCGGCAGGTGGCGGTTGAGGGCGATCTGGGCGGTACTCAATACTCCATAGCGC
>JAPOYQ010000201.1 GCA_026706505.1 Gemmatimonadota bacterium | reverse complement strand
CGCAAATTCGGCTCTCAGCGCGTCCAAGGCGGCCGGATCGATAAGTGCCCTTGGGTTATCCTTGATGGCGTCCAGCCGACCCGGGCCAAGTGCAGCCCTGACCGTATCGGAGACAGCCTCTTCCACTCGCGAAGAGAATCTATGCGTCATCACAACGCCCAGTACAGCGAGTCCCAGCGTACCGCCGATCAGCCTGTAGAACTGAAGCGCCGCAGTAGCAGTGCCCACGAGCCGGAACGGCACCGCATTCTGAACGGCGAGGTTGAACGTGGATAGTATGCCGCCAAGCCCAAGCGCCATGATCACAACGCATCCCACGGCCATGGAGGGACTGGTATTCTCGTTCATGGTAGAAATGAGGTACATACCTAGCGCCATCAATCCAGTACTGAGCAGCGCCTGTCGTCGGAAGCGTCCGTCGGTTCTGGCGAGCATTCTTCCCGACACTATCGCGCCAAAGACGATGCCAAGTATCAAAGGGGTCAGGAAACCGCCGCTGCTGGTAGGCGAGGCACCCAGAACTCCTTGGAAGAAAAGCGGTAGAAAAACAATAGTTCCATACAGCCCAAAGCCGGCGAGAAATGCAACGACCGTCGCGACAGCAACCACTCTGAATCTGTATATCTCGAAAGGCATGATGGGAGAAACCACTTTCGATTCTACGATTGCGAATATCGCCGTCATAACTAAGCCGAATGCCAAGAAGCCGATAACCTGTGGTGTATCCCACGCATAGTGAACGCCTACCAAGGACAACGCGATCAGTATGGGTACTACGGAGAGTACCAGAGTTACCATGCCAAGATAGTCCAGACTTCGATTCTGGACCTCGGGCCTGATCGGTGGAAAGGTCCGAATAATCAGCAGTAGAATCGGAATTCCAATTGGAATATTGATGAAGAATATCCAGTTCCACGAAAGCACATCGGTTACGACACCTCCCAGAGTCGGTCCGATAACCGAAGCTACCCCGTACACGAGACTTATTAATCCTTGATACCTACCCCGAACTTCAGGCGGGAACAGATCGGCAGTTACCAAGAATCCATACGCCATAATAGTCCCACCGCCGATCCCTTGTATAGCGCGAAAGGCGATGAGCTGATTCATGGTCTGACTCATGCCTGCCGGTATAGAGCCGCCGATGAAGACCACTATGCCTAGGACTAAGAAAACCTTGCGCCCGTACAAATCGGTTAGCCGCCCCACAATCGGGATCGACACCGTGGCCGCAACTAGGTATGCAGTCGCAGCCCATGTATAGCGGTCAAAGCCGCCGAGGTCCGCAATGATGACGGGCATCGCAGTGGCGACGACGGTCTGACCCAACGCGGCCATAAACATCGCCAGCATTACACCCAACATCGCCAGCGCTATCTGTTTCCCGGGAAGTTGAACGAAGTCTTTTTCCATCGACCAATCGGCGGAAGCAGTTAAAGGCGCATAGTGTGTCTAGGTCGTAAAAAGAGGCTCCTGATTCTACTGCTTTGATTGTCAATCATATAAAAATTCTCTATATCCATCAGACCCAATCTCTACTCCCACCGGCAGCAGAGGGCTGACGGGCTCCCGCTGAGAGTTGGGTCGAAAGGAGAACGGCCATGCAGCGATTCCTACTTATCCTAGCCGGCGGCCTCATTGCCACCGCGTCGGCTCAGGCCGGCGGGCTGACCGACGTGCGGCTGACCCTGCTCGATGCCGAGGCCACGGGGTACGCCACCTTCCAGTCCCACAACCAGAAGGTGGTCGCCAACGCCCACGGCATCTTCACCACCCACATCCGGTCGCGCAACGAAGCCTTCACGGCCCAGCAGTGGCGTCTGTCTCGTAGCCGCGATGGCGGAGCCACCTTTGAGACCCTGTACGAATCGGTGGACGCCACCAACGCCCCGGCGATGGAGACCGACGCCGATGGCAACCTCTACCTAGTGCGCTCCGACTTCAGCGATGGCAGCGCTAGCCTCTACCGCTTTCAAGCCAGCGACGGCTACGCGCAGCCCACCGTGGCCCGCATCCCAGGGGGCAGCGCCGGCAAGTACTGCATGAACCTCGACGAGGCGCGGAGCCGGCTCTACTACTTCACCTGGGGCCGTTCCCTCTTCGTCCTCGGCCTCGATGGTGCCGTCCTCGAACGCCAAGAGCTGACGGTGGACGGTGCCAACGCGGTACCCCAATACCCCCTGTCCTTCCTCGACCCTTCCGGAGTGCTCCATGCTGCCTGGACCACGCAAAAGCACGGCGTCTACCTGTACTGGGACATCCACTACATGGCTTCCGACGACGGGGCCCAAAGCTGGCGGCGCATGGACGGCACGCCGCTACAGATACCCCTGCCGGTCGACGACAGCGGCCCCAGCGACCGCATCACCCTCGACGACGAGTTCGAGGTGCATTCCTGGCTGTCGAACCTGCTGGTGAAGGACGGCAAGGCACACTTCGCCTACGCGGCCCAAACCGCCACCTGGCGGCAGCACTACGTGCGCTACGATCTAGCCACCGCGGCGCGGGACGTCGACCTGAACCCCATTTTCGAGGGGGAGGAGATCCGCCTAGCCAGCCTAGACGGCTTCTTCACCAGCCGCGCCAGCCTGCCGGAGGCCCCCCTCTACTACGTGTCGAGCGCCGGGGGCCGCCTAGGATGCCTAGCTAGCGACGACAACGGCGAGACTTGGTACGACTATGCCCTGTCCGAGGAAATCTTCAATCCCTACTCCATTGGCGGGGCCCGCGAGCTGACCGCCGATGGCGCGATCGTCGGCACCTTCACCGACTTCCGGCTGGCAGAGGGCCGCGACCTCTCCCAGGTCCACTTTTTCCGCATCCAAGCTGGCCTGTCGCGGGCTCGACTCGAGATCAAGCAAGGCGCTAATGGCCGCCAGTCCCTGCGCTTCTACGAGGTGCGAGGCCGACCCGAAGCGGTGCGCTTCCGCGCCGCATCTGGCCAGTGGGGGAAGTGGCAGCCCTTCGCCGAGGTCATGGAGGCGGACCCCGGTGAACTGCCGACCCACTTCCAGTTGCGCAGTCACCTCGGGGTCGAGTCGTCGATCTTCGCGGTGGAACTCGCCACCACCATAGGAGAGATCGCCGCGGTCCCCGCAGAGTTCGACCTAGCGCAGAACGCTCCCAATCCCTTCAACGCTCGGACCACCATCGGCTTCAGCCTACCAGAGTCCGCCGCCTGCCATCTGTCCATCTTCGACCTGCGCGGGCGTCGAGTGCGGGATCTGTTAGCCCAGGCAAGCTTGCCTCCGGGACGGCACCAAGTGGCCTGGAACGGAACGAACGACGCCGGCAGCAAGGTGGCCTCCGGCGTCTATTTTTACCGGCTGCGCGCCGGCTCAGAGAGCCGCACCCGGCGGCTCGTGCTGGCGAAGTAACACCTACACGAACTTCGGCCCGCCACAGCCGTCGTTGACCACGTGGCTGCGCACTGGAATCGCCGCTTGGTCGGGAATGACTAATTCGAGCGGTGAATCATTCTCAATGACAGTGCCAGCCCCCACGCGCACCCCAGCCCCCAATTTAATCGCTCCGGGCCGCACAGTTCTCGCTATGATCGTACCGATAGATACCGCCACGCCAATCCGACAATCTGGGCCAATCGCGACAATGCCGTTGATTTCGGTGTTGGCTCCAATCGCCGTGCGGTCGCCCACCTCTACGGGGCCGAAAATCCCGGCGTCCGTGCCAATGAACACGTAATCGCCAATGATGGGATGACGCTGCTGCACCTTGCCGCTGAGGCCGCCCAAAGTACACGGGTAAATGTGGCACCCGCTGCCGATGATACCCGTCTGTCCGGTGGTTATGCCGCGATGGGGATGGTCGAGAAAGTTGGCATCGCCCATCTGCGTTTCGGGATGGATATCCGCTTGGTAATAGCGCCCCCCCAACTCGGCAATGGCCCGTGGCAGCAAGGGCACCGGCCGCCGCGTCAGCTCGGATTCGCCCGCCACCGAGTCGGAGCGCGTTAGGGCGTGGGCAATGTCGTGGTAGAACAGCACCCGCCAGCCCGGATAGGTGCTCATCACGAGCTGCATCTGGTAGTCGAAAATGAAGTCGCACTCCAGCTTGCTGAGGAAGCGGCGATAGTGGTCGAAGTCGCGGCGGCGAATGGTCTCGTCCAAGGCAGCCCGGAAGTCGATCTCGAGTAGCTGCTCTTGCGTCAACCCGCAATTGTCGAGCAAATAGGCGTCCCAAACGGCCGGATCCCTAAGCGCGGCAAAGCGATTCCAGTGAGCGCGCACCTTGTAGGAGGGCAATTCCCACAGCAAGCAGATGGTGTTCATCAGGGCCTTCTCTTCAGCGCCTTCGCTCTCACCGGCCGCCAAAAGCGACTGCGCGATCATCGCGTAGAGCTGGTCGGCGATCTCGCCGATGGCCTCGTCGAGCGACGGCTTTTGGTGCCCCGGCCCCAAGGCATTGTGCGAGCCAGGGGCGACGCATTCGAGCAAGTTGCCCAAAACCGTTTCCAGTAGGTCGCGATTGACAAACCCGCGCCCAGAGCGCTCCGAGAGAATGTCCCGGTTAACCGCGTCGATGCGCAGCGCGGCGACCTCCTCTGCGGTGTAGATCGGCACTAGCCGCTCTAGCAGCCGCTCTAGCAATGCCCACTTGCGGCGCTGATACGAAGCATCAAAAAGCGTGGAATTGTTCATCGGTTGCTCCCCATTCTGCCTCCTTATAACTTTTAACGAAACTTACAGAACGCACGCCGGGTTGCAACCCGGCTTCACTCTTGCGGGAGAAACCATGCACCCATTTGAATCGCTAGTAGTCTGCGAAGACGCAGTCGGCATCCACTGGTTTGGTCAGAGCACGTTTGGCCTCAAGGACGCGCAGGGAACCATCGTCCAAGTCGACCCCTACTACCCCCACGAGCGGCCAGCCGACCGCTTCATCCACGCCCGCCCCCCACTCCACGAAGCGTCGCTGCACACGGACTTCGTGCTCCTGACCCACGACCACGGTGACCACACCTGCGTGGAGTCCATTGCGCGCATTGCCGCGGCCTATCCAGACGTGCAGATCGTCGGCCCAGCGGAGAGCATCCAGCGCGTCCGCGACGCTGGCATTACTGCCGCAGCAACAACGGTTGCCGCTGGTGACGCAGCCAGCCTAGGCACCATGACGGCCCACGCGGTGTACGCCAAGCCCCCAGAGGGCCTGCCCAGCGACGACATCGCCCCGCCCGATGTGACCCACCTCGGCTACGTGGTGGAGGCCAGCGGCGTGCGCGTGTACATCTCCGGCGACCCGGTCAACACATTTGCCGAACACGAAGCATTACTCGCGCCTATCCGCGACCTCGCACCCGACATCGGGCTGCTGACCAATCACCCCAGCGAAGGGGAATTCCCCTTCTTTGCCGGCTCGGCCAAGATGGCCTCGGCACTCGGCCTCAAAGCCGCGGTGCCGGCCCATTACTCCTGCTTTGTCGCCCGCAATTACGACCCCCAAGAATGGGCCGCTGCGCTCGTCGAAGTCGAGCCAATAATTATTCCGTACAATCAATCCACAGTCTATTCGCCCTACTAGCGCTCTAAGACAGACGTGTTGATTTTATCATCTTTGTTTGTTTATAATTATGGACATCGCCCAACGCGCCGAGGATTTCCACCTCGGCGTTCACTTCAAACGCAAGGAGTATCAAGTATGCGGCGATTTACAATCGCAGGCATTTTCAGCCTCGCCCTCGTGGGGATGGCGAATGCCCAATTTTTCGATCCCCCTGCCCTAGCGGATCGCAACGGCAGTCAGGGGTTTTGGTTTTACATGCTCGAAGTCCCCGATCCCGGTGCTATCACCATTGACGGACATAGCGACGACTGGGGTTGGTTCGACCCTGAGTACACCTTGACCATGGACGAGTGGCGCGACGAAGCCGACCGACCGGCCCCCGACCGCGATGACCTGTTCATCACCACCTTCATGGGTTGGAAAGGCGGCGACGACAACCGCTGGTACTGCTTCTTGGAAGCGGTTGACGACGTGCTGGCGCACGCCGGCACGAACGTCGCACGCTGGGACGGCGACATGCTACAGGTCGGCCTCGATCCGCAGGATCACGGGCGCGAGCGCAGCCCGGCCTCCGGCTACACCATGGAGTGGCTGATGGCACCGGGAGATCTCAGCCCGCCGACCAACGTCGCTTTCCGCTACACCGAGCAAGAAGCATGGGCCGAGTACGGCGAATCGCCGTGGATCGAAATGGTCGTGCGCGTCGATCCACCCGAAGCCTGGGCTGCCGACCTGTGGGCCGAGGGCGGCACCACGTACTACGAGTGGAGCGTCAAGGTCCTCGCCTTCCAAGAGGACGCTGGTCCGTCGGCGAGCGAGGTGTGGCAGCTAGACACAGTGGCCGGCGAAGATGGATCGGGTCTGCCTTTCGCCATGTGGTACGAAGACGGCGAAGGCCCGGATTCGAGCTTCTCGCCCAACGAAGACGGCACCCCGGGCGGCCGCAACGACTGGACCACCCGCGGTCCCGAAGCCTCGTCGCGGCAGTACTACTCCATTGCCAAGCTGTTGCGCATCGGCGAGTACTCCAGCCCCACCGCAGTCGAGTCATCGACTTGGGGCAAGATCAAGGACTCGTTCTAAACACAAGGCGACCGACCGGTCGTTAATCGTAGGGGCGACCGGCCGGTCGCCCCTACATTATTTTTAGGGGGTTGCACCGTGCACAAACTCTGGGCTTGGTCCGTACTGTTGACCCTGCTGGTGATGGCTTGCGGCCGCTACTTTCACACTCCACTCCAGCCCGCCAGCCGCCAAGCCGAGGGCATGACCGTCAACGACGACGGCTCCATCACCTACGCCCTCGACCGCCTGTCGATTGAGCTCAAGCCCATGACAGACGCGGAATTAAACCGCCTCGCCCCCGGCCCAGACCTGTCCAACAACCCCTACACCTTTGGCGACTGGACCGCCCCAGGCGACGAGTGGACGCCGCCGCGCTTTACCGTCTTTCGGCTCAAGGTCAACAACTATCAATTTCCCAAAGTCAAAATCGACCCGCTCAACGCGCACATTACCACGGCCAACACCCGCCAGTACGCGGCGCTGAGCTACGCCCAATTATACCAGTATTTTCGCTCGTTTTGGTTGGGCCGCACCGGCCAAGGGCGCAAGACCTTTCAAGCCCGCACCGACGCGCTCAAGCGGACGCTGTATAGCGATGCCATGGTCTTCAGCGGCAACGAAGAACAAGGCTATTTGGTCTTTCCCGTCCTCGACGACGATGTCCGCACGATCCAGGTGCACATCGAAAACATCGTCTTGCGCTTCGACTATACAGACGCCCCCATAGAGGCGATTGACCTGAGCTTCTCCTTCCAGCGCGACACCCTGCAAGGGCATGATCCCTCGACCGCAGCGCGGATCAACTGATGACTGCCCGCGCGCCCAGATCCCTCATCGGCGCCGTCCTAGTGGTCCTCGGGGGGCTAGCGCCGAGCGATGCGCAAGTCGAGGTATGGCGTATCGGTAAGGGAGGGCTTACGTGGGTCTCGCAGGCCGAGACGCAAATCGGCGCACTAGACGTCGGCGGAGCCCTGCAACCCTTAGAGCTTCAAACCGGCGAAAACCTCATCGAGCTGCTTCGCGCTTCGGGTCAACGCTTTCTCAACGGCCAACCCCGCGACTTCACTCTCGGCGGCCAACCGCGAGCGTGGTCCAACGACGGCTTCTTCAACCAAGTCTCCGGCCCCCTCGACCTGATCGACGGCGATCCAGCGACCTCCTCGTCGGGCGTGTTCAAGACCGCACAAAGCCAAGCCGGGGCGACGTTCTTCTGGGATTTGGGAGCGCCCTTTCCGGTCAACCGCATTCGCTTCTTTCCCGCTCCCGACGACGACGCCTTTATCAAAGCCTTTGAACTGCGGGTCAACGACGGCGAAAACTTCAACGACATCAACCGGCCGCAATACGAGGTTTTGCGGCGGGTAGAAGTCAACCGCGAATCCACTGTAGATATTGAATTTGCCCCTTTGCAGGGCCGCTTCCTCCAGCTACTCGTGCTATCGAAGACGGCGTTCAATATCGCGGAGTTTGAAATCTACGGGCAGGGCTTCGTGCCAATCGCTAGCTACGAGTCGGCGCTGCACTCCTTTGGCGGCCCGGTCAACTACGGCCGCTTGCGCGTGCACGCGACAAAACTCGGAACGACTGGGGACGCGACCGCGGCCATCCAGATGCGGACCGGGGCCGACGACAGCCCGCTGGCGTACTTTCGCCGCAATCGCGACACCGGCCGTCAGGAGGAAGTGCCCGCAGCCGAATACAACACCAACCTGCCGCGGCGCACCCTGTACCGCCAAGACCCAGACACCGGCGAACTGTTAGAAGAGCTGGACCGGGCCGACTATCTCAACCTGCCGATCGAGGAGCAAGGGCCGGTGCGCGATTTCGTCAAGGGCGACATCCGCGACGACGTGAACAACTGGAGCGCGTGGTCGCCGAGTACGCACATCTCCGGCACGGGCACAATCGAGGTGCCCATAGGGCTGCCCAGCCCGAGGGAATTCATGCAGTTCCGCATCTTCTTCGACGGCGACGCTGAAAACGCCGTGCGCATCGACACCTTTCAGGTCGAGTTTTCGCCCGGACTGGTCAGCGAGGCCGTCGGCGAGGTTGCCCTCGCCACCGATCCCTTTCCCGCCAGCGGCCTGCTCGAAGTCGCAGGGGGCATCGACACGACCTTTACTTACGACATCCGCACTGAGTTCGCAGAGGGCGTAGCCGGGTATCACGGCATCCGCATCAAGGCGTTTCCGCCGCCGGTATTCGAGAGCCTGCAAATGGGCGACCCCCTCGCGGCCGTAGCAGATTTTGAATGGGAGGCAACCGACAGTGGCTTCGACGTGTTCTTCGCGCCCGTCGCCGCGGACAATAACCAGCCCCTGCGGATCACCTTCCGTCTGCGGCTGCTGGCGCACAACACGCCGATCAACGCCTTTCTCCTCGGCGCGGGAAGCGTCCCGCCGCATCCCATCGCCCCGGGCAATGCCAGCGAATTAGTCGGCACAAACGCGACCAACGCCTTTGTAATTCAAGCACAGCCCGAGTTACAAGTAGCGCTTTCAACTGCCATCATCTCGCCCAATGGGGACGGACTCAACGATGCCGTCGCCATTGACCTCGTGTTGTCCCAATTCGTCGCGGACACCGCAGTAGCGGTCGAGGTATTCGACCTCAGCGGACGCCGCGTGCGCCAGCTAGTCTCCCAACCGCGATCGGCTGGCTTTTACGCCGAAAGCTGGGACGGCCGCGACGAACAGGGCAGCCTAGTGCCACCGGGCCTGTACCTATGCCGCGTCGGCGTGGAGGCCGACTTCGACGTGTTTGCCGCCGTAGAGCCGATAGGGGTGGCCTATTGACTGCTGCGAGCAACATGCGCTGGCTGGTGCTGCTTCTCGCCATCAGCGGCCCACTGGCAGCGCAGACGCCCTCGGCTTGGGTCGTAGGGGGCACGAGCGGCGAGCCTTGGGCCGAGGCCGCAGAGCGCTGGATTGCCTTCGACGACTCTACGCACGCCGGGGCGATTCAGCCAAGGGCCATTCCCCGAGGCCACACAGTTACGCGCCAACTAGTGCGCACGGGCATTGCCACGACCCAGCGCAACCTCTTTGGCTATCGCTGGAGCTTACACAAGGGGCCGCGCCAAATCGAGGCCGACACCTTGGAGGTTGGATGGCATCCGCGCCTGTGGCTCTGGGGCGGGACCAATGCCTCCGCCCCAGAGGTCATGCGCGGGCTAGTCGATGGCGACGAACTAACCGCGAGCTTTACCCACCGGGCGCGAGCCGATGGCCGCCCCAACAGCGTGCAGTTCATCACGCTCGACCTCGGCGTGCCCGTGCCCGTTGACAGCATCGTGTTCTTTCCGCCGCAGACCGGGCTGACCAGCGACAACCAACGGCAGCGCGAACTGTTCGCCCGCGCCTATGAAGTCAGCCGGACGAACGTGCCGGTCGAATGGCTGATCTTTGAGGACGAGACCACGTCAACCGGATCGTCGGGGTACCACCCCCTCGACGAGATTCTCGCCAGCACCTTTGCCAACAACATTAGCGTCGTCTCCCTCGCAACAGACCTGCGCTTTACCCGCTTTCTCCGCTTCAAGTTCGGCGAGGTTTCCACCACGACCTTGCTGGCTGAAATCGAAATCTTTGGCCGCGGCTACCCCCAAGAGGCTCGCTACATCTCCGCGCCCCATTCCTTCGGCCAAGCCGTGAGCTTGGGACGGGTCACCTGGAAATTCACCCGCTATCGCCTATTGCCTTCGGGCGCGATCACAGCCGACCCCACCGCACCGGTACAACTGAACTTGCAAACCCGCGCTGGCTTTGACGACAATCCCAAGACGTTCTTCATCTTCGACGACCTTGGCCGGCTGGTGGAAGTAGATGAGAAGACGTATTTCGACTCGCCGCGAGTGGTGGAACGGTTTTCCGAGGGCATCGCCGGCTTCCGCGCCAAGCGCGACGACGACATAGAAAACTGGAACAACTGGTCAGTCAATTACCAAGCGTCGGGGGACGAAATCCGCTCCTCCGACGGAGCCGAATTTCTCCAGTTTCGCTTTACCATCACCACCGAAGACCCACTAACCTTTGGCGTGCTCGACAGCTTGGCTTTTGAGGTCTCGCCGCTGCTGGCCGACCGCGCCCTGGCGGAAATTGCCCTCGACGGACGCGCTGGTGTGGACGGTGCCGTCGAGGTGCCACTCGGCGTGCCCCAGCGCTTTGCCTATCACATTCGCACGGAGACTGGCGCAACCGACCGCGCGGGGTTCGACGGCATCGAGTTAGAAGTTCCTCCGGGCACTCGCTTCCTCGATCTGACCATCGATGACCAACCAGCAACCGAGGGCGAGGATTTTTCCCTAGCTACCGACGACAGACGATTGCGTTTGATCTTCCCCACGGCGTTCCAAGAAGACAAGGCGTTTCGCGTGCGCTTCCAAAGCGCGGTCTTCCAGCCATCGGTCTTTTTGGCCAGCCGCCTATTTAACACCTCGGCGGCTAGCTTGCCGCAGTCCATCGAAGCTGGAGACGCCCACGCCGACGTGGCCAGCAACAGCATCCAAGTCGTCTCCAGCGACGAAGCCTTGGGCATTCTCGGAGCGATTGGGCTGTCTTCACCCGTGGTCACGCCCAACGGCGATGGGACCAACGAGCAAGTCTCCATTGGCTTCGATTTATTCGGCGTCGCTGGAGGCGCGTTGCGGGTGGAGGCGCACGACCTGAGTGGCCGTCGCTACGCCGCGATCCTGGACGCGCAGGCCGCAGCCGGGCCGTACGCGCTGCAGTGGGATGCGCGAGACGAGCAGGGAAAACTCGTGCCCCCAGGGCTATACCTAATCCGCGTCGCGGTCGAGGTCGATCGCGGCACGTTCGCCCGCGTGGCAACAGTCGGGGTCGCGTACTGATGTTACGCATCTGGGCCGAACCGATAGATGTAGGGGCGTCCCTTGTGGGCGCCCAATCGACACCGCGTATTCAGCCAGCGGGATCTACAAGGGCAACCACAAGGGTTGCCCCTACAAGGCGTAACATCCGTTGCGAATTGCGAATTGGTTGTCACGAACCAATGAGGACGACATGAAAACCCTACAACTAGCGATTGCTTCCCTCTTGCTCGCAGGCGCAGCGAGCGGCCAAAACCTGAGCTTTACCGGGTCCGACTTCGCTTCTTGGGCCCATCCGCAGGGGCTAGTGGAGGTTCTACCGCAGGGCATTAAAGTGAAGCGCTTTGCGCAGCGGTTCAACGCAGTAGCCAACGCCCGCGAATTTTCCGGCAAGTCCATCGGCGAATACGGAAAGCGCTTTGCGCGCACGCCGTCCAACCAGCAGCAGGCCGACCTAGCCGGCGACCAAGACCCAAACACCTGGTGGAAGCCCGACCCGGACACCCCAGTGCAGTTGTGGTGGCTAGAGCTGGACTTGGGGCGCTCCGTGGTCGCTGACAAGGTGCGCGTCCGCTTTCCCAATCGCGAAGGGGCCAAGCCCTTCAACTTTTTTTCGGTGTACGTCAGCCCGGGCATTCCAGTCTTCGGCGGCCGGGCCAAACGCATCGTCTATCGCCGACTGGGCAGGCCGATCAACAACAACACCGAATCCCTAGTCGAGTTCGACCTCACCACAACCGGCCTCGCCTCGGCCACGGGCGAGCACCTGAGCGCGGATGAGGTCCTCAACTTCGACATCATACGCTTCGTGCGCTTTGAAGCAGCCGGCGCAACGCCCGATGCCGCGCTCGCCGAAATAGAGGTAGACGGCATTGGCTTCAACCTCGCCTCCATGGTACAGGTCGAGGATCGCACCGAGCACTGGGGAGGCCGGACGTGGACGTCCAAGCACCGCGACTGCCCGGGGTGCGGCAAGGGTAGCGGGGCCGAGGCCCTCATCGACCAAGACTTGGGATTTCGCGGGTGGAATATCGAAGCCTCAGACAAGGGCAACTGGCGCGATTCAGGCGCCTGGTCCGTCATCGATTTCGGCAACGTCTTTCGCGTCAATCGCCTCATTTGGCTGCCGATTGTGTCGGGCCGCGGCCCGTTCCTCTACGGTTTCCAGCGCGACAAGCAAGGTAGTTGGCCCCGTTTCGAGTTTTTAGTCTCCGACGGCACCCCCAGCAACAGTGCCGATCCAGTCGTCGAAGGCCCCTTCCACTACGAGTTGCTGTCGTCCGTGTCCAACTCCGGTCGCTATTTATTCGATTTCCAGTTCGAGCCGCGCGCGCTGCGGCTGCTATTGTGGCGCATAACGCGACCGCCGCAGCACAACCGCGCCTCCCAACTCTTCGTCTTCCACAGCGAGGGTTATCCCGTGCAAGTCGAGCTGGAGTCCGAGGATATTTCCCTCGGCGGCGCCCGCAGCATGCGCTTCGTCGAATGGGACGCCGACCTGCCGCCCGGAACGCGCATCGAAGTGGAAACCCAAACCGGCAATGGCTTCCAGACCCTCAAGCGCTACTTCCTCGCCAACGGCAAAGAAGTGACCAAACAAGCGTACGAGTCTGCCAAGTCCCGCAACCGCGGCGATATCGTCGAGGAAAAGGTGCGCGACGATACCTGGAGTTCGTATAGCCAACCCCACCGGTTCTCCGGGCAGGCGTTCCTCTCGCCGTCGCCGAGGCAGTGGCTGCGGGCGCGGGTGCGGCTCATCAGCGACGATCCAGCGGTCTTTCCCACCCTGCGCTCCCTCACGTTTGTGGCCAATCCGCCGGTCATTACGGCCGGGCTAACGGGCCGCGTCTTCCCCCGCGAAGCCGTCATGGATTCCCTGCAAGCGTTTCGTTACACCATCGCGCCGGTGGGCTTCAGCGGCCGAGATGCTGGGTTCGACCGCGCGCTCATCCTACTCCCGCCCGGCAGCGACCGTGACGCCACATTCATCAGCGCATCCGTGGGGGGAGCCGAGGTCGCGGCCACCGGTCTATTGCGGGGAGATTCGCTCTTGGTGGAACTGCCACCGCCGCTGGTCCGGCGAGATTCGGTCGCCATCGCCTTTTCCGCGCGCCTGTCCCACAGCCCCACGGTCTTCAACGCGTTCGTCTCCAACTCGGCCGCAGAAGATAACCTCCAAGGCGTCGTCCCCGCTGAGTTCGGCGCCGATATAGTCTTCGTGCCCGAGGCAGTCGCCAGCGGCTCGCTGATCCGCAACGTCGAGTACACCCATTCGATAACCCCCAACGGCGATGGCGCCAACGATCAATGCGAACTGAATTTCACCGTTGTCAAGACCGAACAAACACCGCGAGTACAGGTTTTCACCCTAGACGGCCGGCCCATAGTCGAACTCGCAAGTCAAGGTGCACCGGGGCGGCGCGTCCACTACGTCTGGGACGGACGGAGCGCCGACCGCGCGGTGCCACCCGGTATCTACGTCCTGCGCATTGCCATAGAAGCAGATGCCCGCGCCGACCGCGTTTACAGGCTTGTACATGTCGTTTATTAAGAGGGAGCACACTGTGAGACGTCAAATCTTCACATTG
>JAPOYQ010000398.1 GCA_026706505.1 Gemmatimonadota bacterium | reverse complement strand
ACCGTATGACCATCGTTACTACAGGTCTAGCTATATTGTGTTTTGGGCCAGTACGTCGCAGGCGGCGGTTTGAAAATAAGGTGCGCCACGCGCGCTACGATGAGTCTTAAAAGACAGTCTTTTTTAAGTATAAGGAACTGCCGTGACTTCCTCGTGATCCCAGAGGCCGTTGTTATGATTCTTTTGTGATTTTTGTGATTTTTTTCCGAAGACGAACAGAACAACAAAAAGCACCCCAACTCACCTTGAGAATCGGAGCGCTTTTACACAATCCTCAAAACAAGATATCAAGCAAAAATTTTTCTGACCGCGAAATTCCCCTATACTATGATTAATCAAAGGAGGCATCATGTACAGAGTAGGAGTCATCGGCTGTAGAGGCATTGGCAATCGGCACGCCCAAGGGGCCGAAAGCCTAGAAAACGCCGAGGTCGTGGCCGGTTGCGACCTCGTGCCAGAGCAACGCGACGAATTCGCCGCGCAGTTCAAGGCGACTAGTCCTGAGCTGACGATGTACGACGATTACCGGGAGATGCTGGAAAAGGCACAGCTCGACATCGTCACGGTGGCCACCGGCGACAACCGGCACGCCGACCTAGTGGTGGCCGCGGCCGAAGCCGGTGCCAAGGGGATTTTCTGCGAAAAACCGCTAGCTACCAGCGTGGAGGACGCCGACCGCATGGTGGCGGCTGCGGAACGCCACAACGCCTTGCTGTCGGTTGACCACACTCGCCATTGGATGCCCGTCTGGCATCGCTGCCACGAACTAGTGACCGCAGGCGAGATTGGCGACGTGCGATCAGTCTTGTGCGAGCACTACGGCACGCGATCAATGCTGTTCCGCAACGGTACTCACCTGCTCGACGCCATCATGTGGTACGCTGGCAGTAACCCAGAATGGCTCGTTGCCGAGCTAGAGGACGGGTACGAAGACTACAGCGAGTATCGCGGCGACGGCGGCCACGACCCTGCCACCGAGCCGAGCGCCAACGCCTACATCCACTTTGCCAACGGCGTGCGCGGGGTCTATCTCGGAGAAAAGAATGCCCCCAACCGACTCGACTTCACCATATCGGGAACCACGGGGAATATTTTCATCGAGCGGGAAGGCGATGCGTACATCGAGCGAGGCGGAGAGCGAGAGTTAGTTGAACCGCGTCATTGGGAAGTCGATGGAATCGCAGCGGGTGTGCACGAACTCGTGCACGCACTCGACGGCGAAGGCGAGCTGTCGTGTACCGGCCGAGATGGTCTGACCGTTGTGGAGATGATGATCGCCTGCCTGCAATCGCAGCAGCAAAACAACGCAAAAGTCGCGCTGCCGCTGGCTCGGTAGGAGTCCGAGGACACCAGACGGGAGAGCGGTTTCCAGGCAGAATTGGCCGCACCTCTACACTAAACCGAACCGACATTAGGAGTTGACCATGGGAACTTGGATTCAACGTGCCCCTATGCCCACCCCCCGCCACGACCTGCAGTCCATTGCTGTCGACGGCACCATCTACGCCATTTCCGGCGCCGACGATCTCACGGTCGATGCGGTCGAGATCTACGATGTGGCCAGCGACGCCTGGACCCAGGGACCGCCCATTCCCACCAAGCGGGGATGGCTGGGCGCCGCCCGCATCGATCGCAGGATCTACGTGGCCGGCGGCAAAACTATCCGCACGCCTGAAGAGAAGAAAGCCTACGGCCACGACTACCATTTCACTTCGCGCAACAACTTGGAAATGCTCGACTTGGACGAGCAGACCTGGTCGGCGCTGGCACCCATGCCCGGCGGACCCCGCGCTGGTCTAGCCGTCACCGCCTGCCAGAACCAGATATGGGCCATCGGCGGCAACACCATGCTCCGCGAAGACCAGCGCATCCTCGACCGCGTCGAAGTGTACAATGTCGCCACCGACACTTGGACCCCGGGGCCAGCCCTACCCCGCCCCACGCAGGGCCCCACCGTAGTGACTCATGACGACCGCATCTACCTGACCGGCGGCATCAGCGACGAAGATCCACAGCGGCCCTGCCGCAGCGAGACCTATGTGCTCGATCCAGCAGAGGGCCGCTGGGAAGCGCTGGCACCGGTGCCTACCGGACGCGAATCGTCCGGCTCCTGCGTACTGGGCGATCTGCTCTACACCTTTGGCGGCAAAGATCCGCACTACTCAGCGGCCACCGAAATCTACGACATCCGGGCCGACCGCTGGTTCGAAGACGCACCCATGCCGGTGGGCAAGGCCTGGCTGTCGGCCTGTGTGGTCGGCGAGCGGCCATTCGTCATGGGAGGGGCTCACAGTTGGGAGGACCGAGAAGGGTATAACTGGATCGCGGACCTACACGAATTCGCGACCTGACCGTGGATCAGCGGTCGCTCCTATGCCTATGAGGAGGGCGCGCCGCACCGAGGTGCCCTCACGACGGAGATGCGCAGTCAAATACGGTACTTATCCGGCCGGCCGGCGAGGCACCATAGGGTCCTTGAAATACCCAAAAGCTAGGCTTTGGCCCTGCGCAGAGCCGCAGTACCCGCTTCGTCCACAGTCCAAGTCTCGGTATCGATAACCACGCCGTACAGGTCTCTAGCCGCCTCGACCGAAACCAGTTCCTGGCGCACGTCCTCCAGCACTCTGTGCGGCTCTCGCTGCCAAGCCGGCCCGTACCCACCCCCACCCGGTAGCCTCAGGATGACCGATTCACCGGGTTGCAGCAGGTACTTGGATTTGGGATGCAGCGGCTCCCCCTCCTGCAAAAACAACTCGCCAGTGGCTCCGTCCAAGCCACCGTGGAAGCCCCTAGCCGGGTGAATGGTCCGGTCGTACATGCACGAGTGCAAAGCCGGGCCCTCGCCGCGCACCTCCAGGACCATCTCCTGCCCCAGCCCACCCCGGAATTTCCCAGCCCCACCCGAATCGGGGCGCAGGGCCCGCCGGTGCATGAGGATCGGCGATACGGCCTCGATGGCCTCGGCTGGCACGCCGCGGATGCCGCTGGGGAAGGCCGTAGTGGAAAGCCCGTCAGCGCCGGGCCGAGCGCCCATGCCGCCAGCGGAAAAGAAGATATAGGCGAATACCCGGCCATCCCGATTGCGGCCCTCAAACTGGCTGTTCCACAACCCGGCCGAACCATCGGCGATGACGCGCTCCGGCAGGGCTTGGGCCAGCGCCCCGAATATGACCTGTGAAAGAAAGTGGCCCACCAAATGGCGCGCACCCACCGCGGCCGGAAAAGTGCAGTTGAGGATGGACCCTTCAGGGGCCTTCACCGCGACTGGGCGAAAACTGCCCTCGTTGTTGGGCACGGTCGGACCAATGGCGCAGATCAACGGATACGTGGTGTACGCATGGGTGTAGTTGAACACCACGTTGATGCCCCGGTCGACCTGGGGCGAAGTGCCAGCGTAGTCGACCAGCAGATCGCTGCCCCGCACGGCGACGCTGGCGCGGATGGTCAAGGGCGCGTCAAAACCGTCGATGCTCACCTCGTCGCGGTACACCCCATCGGGAATTTTGGCAATGGCGCTGCGCAGGGCTTCTTCCGTGCGGGTGAGAATGAGCGCCGACAACCCCTCGAGATCGTCGAGATCGCACTCCTCCATCATCTCGACCAGCTTGGCGGCCCCCACGTCATTGCCCGCCTGCTGGGCGTACAGATCCCCCACCACCTGGTCCGGCTCGCGCACATTGGCTTTGACAATGGCGATCAAATCTTGGTTGATCTGCCCGCCGCGGAACAGTTTCATCATGGGGATGTGGAGGCCCTCTTCGAATACTTCGCGGGCGTCCGCCCCTAGGGTGCGTCCACCAATGTCCATAGCGTGGCAGGTATTGGCGAACCAGCCAATGCCGCGGCCCCGATAAAACACCGGCGTCACCACCGTGATATCGTGCAGATGCCCCGAGCACAGCCAGGGGTCGTTGGTCAGCAGGCTGTCACCGGGCTCGAGGGAAGCGAGCGGATGGGTGCGGACAAAGTCGCGAACGCAATTGGCCATGGTATTGATGTGGCCGGGGGTGCCGGTCACGGCCTGGGCCAGCATATTGCCCTCGGCGTCGAAGACTCCAGCCGACAAATCGCCGGCCTCGCGCACCACCGTGGTAAACGAGGCGTGCATCAGCACCGCAGCCTGTTCATCGACAATGGAAATGAGCCGATTCCACAGGACTTCCAGCGCAATGGGATCAATCTGGGCGTCGTTCATGGCGTGGTCCTAAATCGACGGTACATGCGGCCTCCTAGCCCGGCCGCGCCAGCAACAACTCTCCATGCTCGCCGACGCGGCACTGCCAGTCTGGCCGCACCACAGTCGTGGATTCGGCCTCTTCAATGATGGCCGGCCCCTCTATACTGAAACCCTCCTCTAGGAGGTACCGATCGTACACCGGCACATCTAGGGAGCCTTCACCAGCAGCAAAAACGACCCCTCGGCGGCCCTTCAAAGCTCCGTCCTTGCCAACGGACCGGTCCCGGCGAATCTCGACGCGTCCCGGTCGGGGCCGCGGGCCGGAGACCGCGACCCGCCAGTGCACTGACTCGATGGGCACGCCGACGCACAGACGGCCGTACAGGCGCTGGTACTCGGCTTCGAACGCCTCCTCAATGCGGGATGTCATCCGCTCGTCAAAGGGGATCTCCGGCAACTCCACCCGAATCTCAAAGCCCTGTCCCACATAGCGCATATCAGCGCTGCGCCGCACCTCGATATCGGCCGCGGTCACCCCTGCTGCCTCGACAATGCCGCGGCCCTCCGCTTCGAGGGCGCGCAGCAAATTGCCTAGCTCATCGATGTCGAGGTCTTCGAGACGCACCACGTACGTGCGCACAAAGTCGAACAAAATTGGCGCCAGCATCAAGCCAAAGGCCGATCCCACGCCAGCCGCCGGGGGCACAATGACCGCGTCGAGACCCAGCCGCTGCGCCAGACCGCAGGCGTGCACCGGCCCGGCGCCCCCGGTTGCCACCAGCGTGTGCGAGCGGATGTCGAGGCCGCGCTCGGCCGCGTGTACGCGGACGGCATTGGCCATATTCTCGTCCACCAACTGGTGGATGCCCCAAGCCGCGCGCTCGGTGCTCATATCCAGGGCCGCTCCCAAACTCGCCACGGCCCGCTGCGCAGCCTCCGGGTCCAGAACCATGCTCCCACCCAAGAAATAGTCCGCGTTGAGCAGGCCCAGGACCAGATCCGCATCCGTCACGGTGGGCCGGGTCCCACCCCGCCCATAGCAGGCCGGCCCCGGATCGGCCCCAGCGCTTTCCGGGCCCACCACGGGCAGGCCCATATCGCTCAGTCGGGCGATGCTGCCGCCGCCGGCCCCTATTTCAATCATGTCCATTACCGGCACCAGCAGGGGCAGACCGCTCCCCTTCTTGAAGCGGTACACCCGCGCCACTTCCGACTCCGAGGCCAAGGCAAAATCGCCGCCCGCAGTGAGGATGGCCTTGGCCGTAGTACCGCCCATGTCAAAGGCCAAGACTTCTCGCCGCCCGGCGATTTTGCCCCAGTACGCCGCGGCCAGAGCACCGCCGCAGGGGCCCGATTCCACCAGCCGCACGGGAAATTCAGCGGCCGTGTCCACCGAGCACGAACCGCCGTTGGACAGCATGATGTGCAGCGGTGCCCGCATGCCACTGGCACCCAAGCCCTCTTCTAGGCCTTTCAGGTAGCGCGCGGCCAAGGGCTGGACATAGGCATTGGCCACCGTGGTCGAGGTGCGTTCGTACTCGCGGAATTCCGGTGCCACCTGGTGGGATACAGCCACCGCCACATCGGGCAACTGCCGGCGCACCAGGGCCCGAGCGCGCTGCTCGTGCGCGGAATTCAGGTACCCGTGCAAAAAGACGATGGCCACGGCCTCGACTCCTTCGGCCCGGAAGAAAACGCAGGCCTGCCGCACGGCCTCTTCGTCGAGGGGCGTCAACACCGCCCCGCTCGCATCCACCCGCTCCGGCACTTCCCGCCGCCGCCGCCGCTCGACCAAGGGCGCGGGCCGCTCGAGGAACAGGTCGTATATATCGTAGCGGCCCTCGCGTCCGATTTCCAGCGCGTCGCGAAATCCGGCCGTGGTAATCAAGCCCGTGCGGCTCCCCTTGCGCTCGATGAGGGCATTGGTAATCAGCGTGGTGCCGTGCACGACCCGCCCCACGGAGCCGGCCTCCACCTGCCACTCCTCAAACAGGTCTTGCACCCCTGCCAGCACGCCAGCGGAGGGATCGGGATACGTAGTGAGGACCTTGCTGGCCACCAGCGCGTCGGCAGCCGGATCGAGCAGCACCAGATCAGTGAAGGTGCCGCCTATGTCGATGGCCAGCAAATGCCCGTTGATCGAATCAGTCACTGTCCTCCCTTGAGTGGCGCGGTCGGACCGCCCTTGTTCGGCGCATTCGGATGGATTACTTGCGGATTGTTCATCGCCTGTACAGTCCTCCCGTGCCCTCTTCTTTCAGACGTTCCACACCCGCTCGAAGAGACTCATCCAGTTTCCCCCCAACAGCTTGGTGATCTCCTCGGCCCTGTACCCGCGATTGGCGAGCGCCTCCGCTAAGTTGGGGAACTCCGCCGGACTGTCGATTCCCTTTGGTTGAAAACTCAGCTCCGTGTACGGCACCGACCCATCGGCAAAGGTCGAGGGAAATTTCGTGCCCTGCTGAGATACGATGTAATGCCAGAATTCGAGCGGCTGATCGTGGGTGGAATCAGTGCCGATGGCCACGTGATCGAGACCGATCCGCTCCACCATGTCGTCGATGGCATCGACGAAATCCTCGACCGTCGAATCGAATCCCTTGGGAAGAAAGTTGGCAAAAGATGTGGCACCCACGACGCCCCCCTTTTCAGCGAGGAGCTTGAGCGCCTCTTCTTCCTTGTTGCGCGGGTGGTCGCAAAAACTGCGGGCATTGGCATGGGTAATCGCAACCGGCTGCTCGGATAGCTCAATGGCGTCCATCGTCGTCTTCGGGCCGACGTGCGACAAGTCGATGACAATGCCGAGCCGGTTCATCTCGCGCACCGCATCGACGCCGAAGTTGCTCAGGCCACAATCGTTCCGCTCCCAACAGCCGCTGCCCAGCAGATTGGTCTCGTGATAGGTCAGTTGAATCACCCGCACCCCGAGGGCGAGGAACAACCCCAGTCGATCCAACTCGTTCTCGATAGGCGAGGCGTTTTGAAAACTGAGGATAATCCCGGTCTTGCCTAGTTTCTTAGCGGCGTGAATGTCGGCCGTCTCCTTCACCTGCACGATGTCGTGGCGCTCGCGAAAACGCCGCAGCCACGCCGCCAAGTGCGCCATGGTCTGCACAAAATTTTCCCACGTTGCCACCGTGGCGTTGATGGCGGTGATATTGCCGGCTCGCAAACGCTCGAACACCGCGTCGCTCTCCCAGTTGCTGACGTTCAGACCATCTATGACAATCGCTTCGTCGTACACCTTCCTCGCTTCACTCGACATTGCACAACTCCTCGTTTAAACCTCGTTCCAATCCCGAACAGGTCTCGCCATCAATCGCGCAGTGTATCTTCGCTTAAGCATGGGGCCAGAACTGATTCCACGCGGTCAACCAGTCTTCTGCGCGGCTTTCAACGGAGAGCGGCCCCGTTATCTCAACTCCGGGTCGTCCCTTGAACTCGGCGAGCTGATCGACGCTTGCGAGCTCGATTTTGATGGTCGTTGGCTTTGCAGGGACATACGGCTTAGTCCGCGTCAGATCGGCAAGCGCGTTTTTAGCCCCGTCTTCGATCAACTGACGGGCGCGGACGGGTGGTAGCTGGCGGGCGCTAAACCGACTCAGACCCCTTTTAACGGCCACGGTTGGCAGCGCTTCGCCAAGGAGAGCTTTAGCTTCTCGACAGACGGCCTCATCGCCGGTGACGAGGGCAATCGGCACCCCGTAGTGCCCGTTGAGCGCGGCATTGACGCCAGTTTCCCCGACGAGATCGTCGTTAAACCAGAGATTTCTATACTGGACGCTGGAGATAGTGTGGCACAGCACCCCGTCGGGGGTGCCGTCGCGAGCGTGCATGCCGATGAGCAGGCAGGCGTCGCATCCTTGCTCCCACAACTCGTCGTAGCGGCCCCACCCGTGATGGGCAACCCATTCGCAATCGGGATCAATTTTGTCGGGAATGAGCGAATTAAAGCTCCATCCTTTGCCCGCACCGTGGCAATCGACCACGACAATTTCCGTCGCGCCAGCGGCTTTGGCCCCGCGCACGGCAGCGTTGATTTCCTCCGTGTAGAGCTGTCGGCCCTCTTCGAACATCGCAGCACCGCCGCTGACCTGATCCCAGACCACAATGCCGCTTACGCCCTCCATATCGGACATGATCAACACGCGCATTATCTCGTTCTCCTCAAATCGCCGGAATGTGAATTTCAAGAGTTCAACCGTCGGTGTAATAAGATAGTGCTGAAACCAAAATACATCATACCCTTTATTCGTCATTAACTGCTCTTGCCAAAACCACGTATTTCCCTATGGTCTATCGTTTGACCTTTTTGCGCCGTTGGAGCGCAAAATCCATTCATCTTTAACGGGGAGGATCCATGCAACCCTTTTTCCGCACGTCGTTGGCCGCAGTACTGCTAGCGGTGCTACCTGTCTGGGCCCAACAGGGCACCATCCAAAGCACCGTGACCGAGGTCCTCAAGGCACTCGACATAGCGGTGCAGCAAACAGACCAGGGCATTATCCGTGGCACCGTGACCGATGGCGAAGACGCCACGCCACTGCCCAGCGCCAATTTAAACCTAGTAGGCACTATGCGGGGCACGATGACCGGCGACGACGGCACCTTTTTTTTAGCGGTCCCGCCCGGCTCCTATACGCTACAAGCGACCTTCATCGGCTACCAAGCCGCCAAGCAAAGCGTCGAAGTCGCCGCCGGGGAGATGGCGACTGTTGATTTTTCCCTGAACGCCAGCCCCGTCGCCTTGGGCGAAGAATTTGTCGTCGTCGGCTCGCGGACGGTGCGCACCGCCATTGAGACGCCGGCTCCGGTCGATGTCATCTCCGAACTCGAGATTCGCCAATCCGGCCAAACCGAGATCAACCAGACGCTGCGCCAATTAGCTCCCTCCTTCAACGCCTCGCATCAGACTATTTCCGACGGCACCGATCACATCAACCCAGCCAGCCTGCGCGGCTTAGGGCCCGACCAAGTGCTGGTCCTAATCAACGGCAAGCGCCGCCACTCCAGCGCCTTAGTACACGTCAACGGCACCTTCGGTCGCGGCACAGTGGGCGTCGATCTCAATGCCATTCCCAAAGCCGCAGTCGAGCGCATTGAGATTCTACGCGACGGCGCCGCGGCACAGTACGGCTCGGACGCCATCGCCGGGGTGATCAATATCGTCCTCAAAGACGACACCGAAGGAATCCAGCTCAACAACTTGGTAGGCACCACGGGCGAAGGAGACGGCGATCAAGTCAAGACCGATGTGAACTATGGCTTTGGTCTGGGCGACGGCGGCTACATCAACGTCACCGGCGAATTTTTAAAGCGCGATCGCACGCGCCGCGGCGGCCAGTACACTGCGGATGCGGACGACGCCAACATTCAGTGGCTCAAAGACAACAACTTGCCGGACGATGCTTTCAACATGAACATCGGCCAGAGCAAAGCCACGGTGGGTGGGGCCTTTTACAACGCCGCGTATCCCCTGGCCGGCGATGCCGAGTTCTACAGCTTCGGCGGACTGTCGTACCGCCGGGGCGAGGCGACGGGTTTCTATCGCCTGCCGGGAAGCCAGCCAAATCGGGTGGTCTTTGAGCTGTATCCCAACGGCTTCCTGCCCGAGATTAATCCAGACATCGAAGATCGCTCGTTCAGCGCGGGGGTGCGCGGGGCCAAGGGGAAGTGGGACGTGGACTTCAGCGTGACCCAAGGCGGCAACGGCTTCAAGTGGAATATCGAAAACACCAACAACGCCTCTATGGGTGCCGACAGCCCGACCTCCGTCAACGCTGGGCGGCTCGGTTTCAACCAGACCTCGGGGAATTTGGATTTGGTGCGGCCGCTCGACACAGCCATGTTCGAGCGCACTTCACTGGTACTCGGCGGCGAGTTCCGCGTCGAGAACTACCAGATTGAGGCCGGCCAGTTCGAGTCCTATTCCTACGGTCGCGGTCCGGTGGACGGAACCAATTTTGAAGAGGGTAAAGCCTCCGGCGCACAGGTATTTAGGGGATTCTCTCCGGCCAGCGCCCTCAATCGCTTCCGCAACAGCATCAGCACCTACGCTGGCTTGGAAACGCACCCATCGGCGATGCTGACGATCGACGTGGGAGGTCGCTTTGAGCAGTACAGCGACTTTGGCAGTACATCCACCGGCAAACTGGCCCTGCGCTTAGCCCTCAGCGACGCGTTGGCCCTACGTGCAACTGCCAGCAACGGCTTCCGCGCCCCATCCCTGCACCAAGTGTGGTTCAATAGCGTCAGCACCCAGTTCGTCGCCGATGAGGTCACCGGCGAGTTGGTGCCCCGCGAAGTACTCACCGCCAACAACAGTAGCCCCGTTGCCAAAGCTTTCGGCATCGGGTCGCTAGAACCAGAAACCTCCGTCAATACCAGCGCGGGCATCACTGCCCAACTGATGGACAATTTTTCCCTCACGGCCGACTACTACCAGATCGCTATTGAAGACCGGATCGTGTTGACCGGGCGCTTCGCCGATAGCAACGAGGGCTACGCCGCCATTTTGGCCCCTTTCCGCGCGACAGCGGCCCAGTTCTTTACCAATTCCGTGAACACCTCAACCAGTGGTGTGGACCTAGTCGCCTCGTATAGCGCCGCCTTAGGGGCGGGTGCCCTAAGTCTGTCGGCCGCGGCCAATTTCACCCAGACCTCGGTGGACGAGATCATGATTCCCGAGGGACTTATCGCAGCCTTTGAGCGGGCCAATGATCGGCAAGCCACGGCTGAAGAGCGCACGGCCATCGAGGGCCTGCTGTTCGACCGGGAGGCGCGCAACCGCCTCGAGGACGCCCTGCCGCGCACCAAGGTCAGCGTGTCGGCGCGCTACTCCCAAGACGCATTTAGCGCCCTAGTCCGGGCCACCAATTACGGGCCGGTCGAGTACAAACCCAACAATCCAGACAACGACGAGACCTTCTCGGCCAAGACCTTGCTAGATGTAGATGTGTCGTACCAGATGTTGCCGGGCCTGCGTCTATCGGTAGGAGCCACCAATCTGTTGAATACCTTTCCCGACGAACATGAAAAAGACGCCAATATCGGCTCGCGTGGTTTTGTGTACAGCCGGCGAGTGATGCAGTTCGGCACCAACGGTGGGTTTTACTACGGACGCTTGAGTTTCGATCTATAGCGCTAGCGGCTCTAAAATAAAAAGCCCTGCACTCCGTCGAGGGGTGCAGGGCTTTCTATGTTGTGTGGTTCCGGTGTCGCAATCGGATTCAGCAACAGCCCTTCACTTCCCGGTCGGAAGGCGCTTGGCAGCGAATGAATTCGTAGAACAGCGCGCCGACTGCAGCCCCTAGCACCGGGCCGACGATGTATGCAGCAAAAGCCGTCCATTCACCGGCGACTAGGGCCGGACCCAAGCTGCGGGCTGGATTCATTGAGGCCCCACACAACGGCCCAGCGAACATGGCCTCTAGCCCCACGGTGCCGCCAATGGCCAAACCGGCTGCCGGTCCCACAGCGCGAAAATCGGTCGCCATGCTCATAATGACCAGCATCAGCAAAAAGGTCAGCATGAATTCCCACACTAGGGCCGTAGTGAACGAGCCGTCTACCGGCAGGGTGACCCCCAAGTTCAGCACCTGCCCAGGTTGCATGGCGGCCAATACCGACGACAAACTCGCCACGTGCACGCAACTGGCCACCACGGCCCCAGCGCACTGGGCCAAGATATAGGGCGCAATCTCCCTTTTCGGAAAATGCCGCGTCAACGCGAATGCGAGGGTCACCGCTGGGTTGAAATGCGCCCCAGAAATGTGGCCGGTAGCGTAGATCATCACCATGATGACCAACCCAAACGTAGCGGCAACACCCACATGGCTGACCGCCCCGCCGGAAATCTGGTTGATGGCCACAGCACCGCAGCCGGCAAAGACAATGGCAAACGCGCCGATGAATTCAGCGGCGCATTTTCGCAATAGGTTCATAGTTTTTCAAGTTGGCCCGATAGTAAGAGTCGGATCCGCAAAAAGTCGCATAAATGTAGCGGGCCTTACTGCCACACTCAATAGACGCACTCATTGACCCTATCCGTCGTTTGTTATACTTTTTTTAATAATGTATAACATTCCCGCTATTGACGGATTGACCTAACAGAACGGAGAATCATGGCATCGGCCCGCATATCGGCCAAAGGCTGGGTCGTCATCCCGGCTCCGCTGCGCAAGAAATACCGCCTTCAGCCCGGCGACCAAGTGTGCATTGTCGATTACGGCGGCGGCTTAGCCCTCGTGCCCGCCCTCGGCGATCCCATTGAAGAAGCCCAAGGAATGCTCACAGGTCCAACATCCCTAGTGGAAGCCCTCCTCACCCAGCGCACCGAGGACCGTCGTATTGAATGACCCCGGAGACCGCGTGCTCGACAGTTACGCGCTCTTAGCCTATCTGGAGAATGAAACGGGTACTCTCCATGTTAAATCCCTGCTCAGTCAGGCAGAAACAGGCCCAAGCCGCCTGTGGATGTCCATCGTCAACTTGGGTGAAGTCCTCTACATCACCGAGCGCGAACGGGGCTTGGCTCACAGCCGCAATGTCCTAGCGGCTGTAGAGCAATTGCCGGTGGACATGGTCATCGCCGATCGCGCCCATACCCTGTCTGCTGCCCATATTAAGGCCCGTTTCCCACTCTCTTACGCCGATGCCTTCGCCGCTGCTCTGGCTCAGACCAAAGGTGTCCCCCTCGTAACTGGCGACGAGGAATTCAGCCGGGTCGAATCGCTCGTCGCCATTGAGTGGCTTCCTAAGCGTTAGTTCGCTAGCGATCCTTTGGAGCAGCCAGTTTCGACATTGCGCATTGATCCAAATAGGTGACAATGTGTCTAGGACACTGATTGGCCGCGCTCGGTTCATCGCACTCCTGGCGGTTGGATGTTCCCCACAGGCCCCTTCGGAACAGCCGCAGTCGGACTCGGTCCGATCCCCTGCTCACCTGACGGCTGAGGAGAGTCACCCCGTGTTATTCACCGATGTGGCAGCCCAAGTCGGCCTAGATTTTGCCAATCTCTCCGGGCAAGATAACCCGCAACTCTTGGTGGAAACTACGGGCACTGGCGTGGCCTTCCTCGACTACGATAACGATGGGTGGCTGGACCTTTTCTTCGTCAACGGCACCTTGCTAGACGCGGATCCACCACAAGCGACCAACCGCCTCTTCCACAACGAACCCGGCCCCAGCACCCAGAGGCACTTCCGCGAAGTGACCCGTCAAAGCGGCCTGCTCTCCAAGGGTTGGGGCATGGGTTGCGCCACTGGCGATATAGACAACGATGGCGATACCGACCTATTGGTGACCTATTGGGGTCCCAATCTGTTGTACCGCAATAACGGCGACAGCACCTTTGACGAAATCGCCGCCCAGGCCGGAGTGGACCACCCCGGTTGGGGCACCAGTGCGGCTTTTGCCGATTTAGATGGCGACGGCTGGCTGGACCTCTACGTGACCAACTACCTCCACATCGACCTAGACCATCCCCCCAAGGACGGCCAACCGTGCCAATACAAGGGGCTGGCCGTACCGTGCGGACCACAGGGAGTTCCAGCCCAAGCCGATGTACTCTATCGCAACAGAGGCAACGGCACCTTCGCCGATATAAGTGCAATCAGCGGCCTGGACCAGTGGAGCTATGCTGGTTTGGGAGTCGCGTTTGGCGACTTCGATAACGACGGCGACCTCGATATATACGCCGCCAACGACAGCGAGCCCAATATGCTCTTGCGCAACGACGGCGACTGGCACTTCAGCGAAATCGGCCAAGCGGCCGGGGCAGCCTATAGCGAGAGCGGGCGGCCTCAAGCCGGCATGGGGGTCCACAGCGGCGATTACGACAACGATGGCGACCTC
>JAPOYQ010000800.1:4111-14059 GCA_026706505.1 Gemmatimonadota bacterium | reverse complement strand
TCTTGGATTTCGCCAATGGACGCACAGAGGCCGATCCATTCCTGCATCCGGTCGTCAAGGCCATCCTCCTCCACTTCATGGTCGGCTACGACCATCCGTTTGTCGATGGAAATGGACGGACCGCACGAGCACTGTTCTACTGGTCCATGGCGAGATCAGGGTACTGGCTGACCGAGTTCCTCTCCATTTCAGCGGTTATTCAGAAGGCACCCGCTCAGTACGTTCGCGCGTACGTGTTCTCCGAGATCGACGACAACGACGTCACGTATTTCCTCGACTACAACCTGCGGGTGATCTTAGACTCGATCCGCCTCTTGCACGCGTACTTGGCGCGCAAGGCCAGAGAGACGAGCAAATTGGAAGCCATGCTGCGCGGTTCTGATGCGGCCTTGGTGCTAAACCATCGCCAAGTGGCCCTGTTGGGGCACATGCTGAAGCACCCCGATACCTCGTACACCATAGATGGGCACCGGCGATCCCACAACGTCACATACGAGACGGCACGCACCGACCTCCGTGCTCTTGACAAAATGGGATTAATCGTCAAGTACACGGGTGGGCGTAAATGGATATACAGAATGAGCGATAATTTCGAAGATCGACTCAAGAGGGTCGTCGCACCCTGACGAGTCATCGCCCTTGTCGCCTCCGCCAGCGTCCTACCCGAGAAGCTCGCGCAGGCGATCCGCGTAGCGCGCGCGGTCGCGATCGTCGGCCCGCACGGGCACTCCCAGATACGCCCCATCACCGATGTACCGCGGGATCACGTGCGTGTGCAGATGCCAGACGTCCTGACCGCCGGCCGGCTCGTTGTTTTGTCGCACCGTTACGCCGTCGCAGGGATACCCGGTGCGGATGGCGACTGCCACGCGGCGCACCATGTGGGCGATGCGGCTGGCCAGTTCGTCGGGCAGCGTGTAGATGTTCTCATGGTGCGCCAGCGGGATCACCAGCGCCTTGCCAGGGTTGGTCGGGCTCCAGTGCAGCGCAATCTGCACCAGAACGTGCTCATCGCGCCAAGCCGTGAACTCAGATTCCGCGCCGTCTGCTATTGCGCAGAACGGGCAGCGATACCCGGCCGGTTTGTGCGAAGGTAGCTCAACCATAACGGCATGGATTCCCAAAGGCGAGGCAACCAAATCCGCCTACCATACGAACACCGTCCCCAACAGTTCATCGGGTGTATCCCGTAGCATGTCATAGATGCGCTTGGCTTCGCTCACCGGGACGACATCGCGGATTAAGGGTGCAATCTTCACCAACCCTCGGTCGACCAGACGACACAGATTTTGCAGGTCATCGCGATCAAAATGACTGTTTTGTTTTAGCTGGATCTCGCGTCCCTGACCGAGGTTAAAGGTATAGGTCACTTTGTCCCGTCCAGCGATGAATACCACCCTGCCGCGCTGGCGCACAGCACTGATAAGCTGATCTTCCATGCCTGGGACGCCGGCAAAGTCAATCACCGCGTCGAACGTCCCGTCAGCGATCTCTTTTTTCCATACGTCCCCTGCAACATTCAGCACGATTTCAGCCGCACCAATCTGCTCGGCAATCTCCAGACGGTTGGCATTGATGTCGCAAAGCGTGACGCGCGCTCCCACGCCAGTGGCAATCTGTGCGGCGACCTGACCGATGATGCCAGCCCCCACGATCAACACCCGTTCTCCCATCTGCAACTCGGCGTTGCGACAGGTGCGCATAGCGACGCTGGTCATCCCGAAAAGCGCCGCCTCCTTGCGGTCGATCGAGTCGGGCAGCTTGATGAGCAAGCCATCTTCTGGCATCATGACGTACTCTGAGTGGAGGGCACTCATGTACAGCACATCCCCAATCTGTAGTTCGCTGACATCGGGCCCCACCTCAATCACCCGTCCCACATTTTGGTAGCCGTTGCCACCGGTAGGCAGTTGTTCATCTTTGGGAGCGTAGTTGCCGCCAATCAGTTGATTGCGTTCCGTGCCGTTTGTTATCCCGGAGTAGATCGTCTCGGTTTTGAATTCGTTGCCGGTTGGACCCTCCGGCTCAGGCCAATCGTGGACGAGGACTTTCTGCCTTCTCTTATCAGGTAAGCCTTGAATGCTCAACGTCCGCATTCCGCCCCTAAATCCTTCCCGCCAGCCACTGAATACCCCGCGCAATAACCGTGCGGAAATTTGGATCGGCAAAGACCTGATTGTCGTGCCCTGACTGACAACAGAACACGCGAGCGTTCTTGTACTGCCGAGCCCACGCCAGCGTTTTCATGCTCTCAGAGTGATCGGTGGTCAACAACAAGTCGCTGTCGTCTCCCGGATCCGCCATGATATAAGTCTCATCCACCATTTCCCACGGAGCCAATCCTTGGAGGATGGGATGCTGCGGATCCACGACGTCAACATGCAGGTTTTGGCCAACCTTGAAATCGAAACTGCGATCTTGAATGCCGCACAGATCCGACCACAATTGCCACTGCGGAAACGCGAGGATGGCATGGTGCAGCACCAATATACCCGCCTGATTTTCACCCAGTTGTTCAATGGCTTCCCGAACTCTCCCCTCGTCGGGCGTCTGCCGATGAAAGTTATAGAATACGAGGACGTCGTACTGCTCCCGAACTTTGCCAGCATCTGCAGCAAAGTTCTCCAAATCCTGTAGATAAAAATCAATTTCGGGAATGCTCCTGAACAACCCGTGAAATCCCGGCACATCAAAGGCATGTTGTCCGGTTATCACCGCTGTGTTGATCTTGCTCATAATACCCTCCTATTGCAAATGAAATAATCTGAGGACGAGGGGTAGGTGCAGTGTTGAGTGAGGCTTTGGCGGGCGTGGGTGATTAGGAGGTCTTCGCTGTTATGACACAGCAGTCTCCTAGATCGAACAGGTTCGGTCGTGTTGGCTTTAGTCGGATTGGTCGGATAGTTCCGCAGTCAAATGACGGCAACGGCGCTCCGGGCCAGTTCGTCCCAGTCTGGTTCCACCACGGGACGGTCGCTCCAAGCTATCGACAAGGCGCCATTTTCTACGACGACCGTACCCCGGCAGTCCAGATCCTCCTCGGGAGGACGCGGCAGCACGCCCATAGCTTCAAAGACGGGATCGTTGCCAATGGCCAAGATGACCTGGGGATCACCACCGTGTACCTCGACGCCGAAGCTCTCGGCCAATTGGGCCTGTTTGACTTGGCCCGTGATGCCGATACCCCGCTGCCGGACGATATCCGCGGCCTGTAGCGCCAAGTACGGTGCCGTATTGTAGGGTTGGCCGCCGATAGCTCCGATCCACTCGAGAGTCAGCACCGGCAGATCGAGGGCGTCGCACAGCTTCTTCAGCCCCATGATGTCGTAGTCCTGCAGCGGCTCTTCGATCCACCTGTAATGGTACTTCTCCAGTACGCGGCCGATTTTTATAGCCTCCTCGACCGTGTACGACTCGACGGCGTCGTGAAAGAGCAGGATATCGTCGCCCAGCGTCTCCCTCAGCTTCCTAGCCATCTCCCCGTTGCCTTGCACCCCCCGGTACGAGTGATCCTTGCAGCCGATAAACCCCTCTTCTTCCACCCGTTTCACCGCGTGGGCAACCAAGTCGTCAATGGTCCGACCGCCGACGTTGCAGTAGGCGGGGACGCTTTCGCGGCAGGCCCCGAGCAGCTTGTAGATCGGCAGGCGGGCACTTCGGCTCGCCAGATCCCACAACATCCGGTCGATGGTGTCGAGCAGCCCCCTGCCCGTGTACATAAACCGCTGGGCCATCCAAAACCGCTGCCAGATGTATTCCCGATCGAAAGCATCCACGCCGATGAGCATGTGGGCATACCGCGCCAGAAACGCCTTGGCCTCCCATTCCAGTTCCCGGGGATCGAAACCCGTGGCGTAGTTGGCGTATGCATCCAAGTCTCCATCCGTCACGAGCCGGATCATCAGGCGGTACGTTGGCTCGGGCTCTTCCCCGGTGAACGTAAATCCCTCGGGATCGACGGCACCGAATCCTTGGTCGTGGGTAAGCAGGCCGGAGATACCCGGCGGCACGGGGGCAATGCTTCCTCTGGCCCCGCAACTCTCCTGCCGCGTCGCGGGTTCGCCCTTCAACAGGTAACACTTAACATCTCGAATCTGCATAGGGTGTCCTAGTCAGCCTCAGATCTCAATCAGTTCCGTGGTGTGCTCGTTGACGACTCCCATGTCGATCTCCATGCCCAGTCCCGGCGCAGCGGGAATCTCGATGTACCCATCGCGTATCTGCAGCGGATTCTCGATGAACGGCGCAGAGGATGTGTCGGCGACCACCTCCAGAAAGGGCGCATTCCGGATGGCACCCGCCAGATGCAGATGGGCAAAACCGTCGCATAGCCCTAAACCGTCTAGATGGCAGTAAGCCCCAAAGGCTTCGGCACAGCGGGCGGCCTTGAGCACATCCGTCATGCCGCCGGCCCGGGTTACACTGGTGCGAACGTGGTCGGCCGCTTGGGCCGCCATGACCTGGGCCGCTTCCATGGGACTGGACACGCCCGTGCTGGTCGGGGTATCTATCTCGGCGGCTAGCTGCCTGCCGCCGGACATGTCGTTGTCGGGCCGCGGCCGATCAAAACAGAAAAAGTCCGCAGCGTCGAGCGCCCGGCCGATCCGTATCGCTTGATCGAGAATCCACCGCGCCCGACCGTCGAGCAACAGACAGAATTCCGGTCCTACGGCTCTGCGCACGTCGCGTATGAGGTTGATGAGCGACTCTTCGTCCAAAAGGGCGTCGAATTTGTAAGCTTGGAAGCCTGCACCTTGCGCTTCCTGCGCTTCCTCGACGATCTCTTTCGCCGAATCGCGCTCCGACCTCCTGCACACCGGAATGCGATTGCGAAAGCCGTTGACGTGTCGGTGAACCGGTCGGCCGGCGATCCTAGCCGTTAGGTCCCACAATGCGACGTCGATACAGGCGCGAAGGTCGGCAGGCACACTCCCGTCCGCCTCGTTGAACGCCAGCCATATCCGCTCGCGATCGACGGGATTCGCGTTGATGAGGATGGAGGCCGCTTCGGCCACGTCGGCCCCGGCGACCGTGGCCGCAACTCCGGTACAGCGACCTTCTAGGCCCGCATCGGTCAGAATGCGCAACAGACCGGCGGGCTGATGTATAGCTATTCGGGATATAATCATGAGCTTTTCAATGATGTAATCGAGATGCGTGCAGTATAGATCGGCAGACGTGCGGTGTCAACGATCTATATTCGAGCCACAATCTCTGAATATCGCTGCCGTAGTCGATATGACCTCTTGCCAAAGCCTGCGCCCCAACTCGGCACTCGCTTGGCTCGCGTCGCCTATGACACCAGTGTCTGAATATTTCGTGAAATCGAGATGCGGATCGTTCCAGTCCACCTCCCTTGAGCTAGTTGACGGGATCCTGTCGAGTCGGACCGTGTTTGGACGCCGATACAGAGCGATCGAGGTTGTGAAGCTGTCGGCGTGTCCTCCTAAGACACTTGGATCAGCTACACGGCACCAAATGTCATGGTACGGCAGAGGAGGAAGATGGACCACACATGGAGGGCGGAATTTTGCGTTGAACCTGTCCACTGCCTCCTCTAGTCGATGCTCGCCGCAGCCGCGCCAGACAACGATAGTATCGAAGCCCTGCTCTGCAAGTGATTCAAGGACGAAATATACACACTCTTCATGCACGCACACTCTGTGCATGAAGAGTGTGGGATATTGACATAGCCCGAGCCAAAGCCCCGATGTTCGGGCGTGGGTCCAAATGGCATGGCTGGCAAAACCAAAGCACGCACATCGTGATAGCGTGCCGCGTGCTGTGCAGCTTCCAAGGAGACCGCTTCTGCAAACCAAGTGTCAAAGTCCACCGCCAAATGTGGCCCCTGCTGCTCCGTGCATCCAGTGGGTACGATCGCCAAACACCCAGCGTCAATAAGCGACTTGATTTCCAGATATGTATAGTCAATGAATTTATGAGACTTCACGTTGGCTCGTTTGCATTGCCTCGATGCAAGATTTATCATCGCTCAATCAAGTAATGTCCGCGTCAGAAATTCATCCATTGCTGGAAAGACGGAATAAAACTTCTCCATCACCTCAGCTTCCGCAGAGACTGTAGCGGGAAACTCTACCATTTCCGCTTGATCTAAAAGAGACAGGAGTCGCTCAGCGCTTCGTCGAGGATGTATTTCATCGTCACCCGGCACAATCATAACGGGAAAAGAAATCGAGCGTATCTCATCTTCTGTCAGTCCTGCGGGCCAGCTCATCGAGAAAAAGAAGGTACCCCAGCGACGAAGTGTTGCGGCAAATAGCTGCGGATCTATCGCTAGGACGCGCGCTCGATTGCTCGGATTCCGATAGATTGTTTGTGCCAACCAAGTGCCTCGTTCAGAGGATTGCCCCTGCAGTTCACAGATCCACGACTCTGTTGACGCGTCAATCGCGGCTTGCATACCGCTGCGTTCCGCTACTTCTGCGAGACTAAAACAGTGCTTATGTACACCTGGTCTAAACAATGCGACATCGTCACTGGGTACGGAAAATAGAATGAGCGATTTTACATCTTTTGGGTATCGATGCGCCATCCAAAGCGATAAACTGCTACCGGCCGACGCGCCAGCGAAACAAGCGGGACCTAGCTCTAAGTTCCGCAGGAGAGCATGAAGATCCTCTACGTCTGTAGTCACATAGCTCGGACTATCCGCCAGTGCAACATCAGACGCGCCAAACCCATTGCGCCGATCCCAAATCAGCACGGAGTGCTGACGAGCAAAATGACCAGCCATCAAATAGCTCAATTCGTTGCGACCCAAGCGGCCCCCTTCCGTCCATACCAGCAGCGGTCCGTTACCAAAGACTTCGTACACAATGGACGCGCCATTCACGGTTGTTGTAGGCATTGATTGTATCTTTTCTGTTGTTTCGGCAGACGAATTTGCTGGTGACCGTGCGTCGGCAGCTCTGTTCCCATGAATTCCAGCGATCACCAGCGAGGATCCACGTGTCGCCAAAACGTATCGCCGGGCAAAAGTGCCGTCAATTATCCCGATCCAGAGCATCTTGCTCTATGGTAATAATGAAACGGGGTTGACATGATCTCCTTATGGTTCGTTTCTACATTGAGCAATTCGACTGATGGCCCATGCTTCTGACGATCTCCACAACCTATCAACCCGCCACTGACTTGGGCTATCTCCTGCACAAACACCCAGATCGCGCCCAAGCTCTCGAGCTGTCCTTTGGGACGGCGCACGTCTTCTATCCAGAAGCCTCGTCTGAGCGATGCACGGCCGCGTTGCTCCTCGACGTAGATCCCACCGCGCTCAAGCGGCGCTCGGCGTCTCCCGACTTTGCGCTGGCGTCCTATGTCAACGACCGTCCCTACGCGGCCTCTTCCTTTACCAGCGTGGCCATTGCCCGAGTGTTTACCTCGGCCTTGAATGGGCAATGCCGAGAACGGGCCGAGCTAGTAGAAAAAGCCCTGCCGCTGCGAGTGGGCGTTAGCGCACTGCCCTGCCGGGGAGGCGAGGACTTGTTGCGCGGCCTCTTTGAGCCGTTGGAATATGCGGTGGAGGCTAGGGACTTCTTGCTCGACGAGCACTTTCCAGAGTGGGGGGACAGCCCCTATTACGAGGTGGAGCTGCAGTGCGTGCGGCCATTAAAGGAAGTGCTGGCGCATCTGTACGTGTTGATACCGGTGTTAGACGACGAAAAGCACTACTACGTGGGCGAGGAGGAGATCGACAAACTGATGCGGCGAGGTGGGGAATGGCTGGCAGGCCACCCCCTGCGCGACCTAGTCGTCGAGCGCTACCTAAAGCACCAGCGAGGTCTAAAACAGGCCGCGCTGTCGCGGCTTTTGGTAGAGGAAGCAGGGGAGGCCGAAGATCACGCGGGCGAAGAGGCCCTCGAAGCGGAGCTGAGCTTGAATCAACAGCGTTTGACCGCCGTGTTTGAGGAACTCAAGGCAAGCGGTGCCCGGCGGGTGCTGGACCTCGGCTGTGGAGAGGGGCGGCTGCTCGCGCTGTTGGCGGCGGAAGTGCAGTTTACTGAAGTGGCGGGAATGGATGTGTCGCCGCAAGCCTTGTCGCGCTCTCGCCAGCGGCTAGAGAGGCTGCCCCGCGGCGAGCAGGTCGCGGTTTTTCAAGGGTCGCTGGCCTATCGCGACGCCCGGTTGAGCGGGTACGACGCCGCGGCGCTGGTGGAGGTCGTCGAGCACTTGGATCCGCCGCAGCTACGGGCCTGCGAGCGCGCCGTGTTCGAGTTCGCCCGTCCTGCTACGGTGGTGATAACTACTCCCAACGCCGAATACAACGCCCATTGGGACGCGTTGCCGGCCGGTGTATTTCGCCATCCCGACCACCGCTTTGAGTGGCGGCGAGCGGAATTTGGGGCGTGGGCCGAGGAGGTAGGAAAGCGCTATGGATATGCCGTGCGCATCGCGCCCGTCGGCCCGGAGGACCCCGAGTTAGGCGCGCCGACGCAGATGGCGATTTGCTCTGCGGAGGGAGCCGGTGGCTAACGAGCAAATCCGCCTCTCGATACCCGACCTCTCACTGGTGGTGCTAATCGGCGTCTCTAGTGCGGGTAAATCGACCTTTGCCCGCGAGCACTTTCTCTCGACCGAAGTGCTGTCTGCGGACTTTTTTCGCGGAGTGGTCGCAGACGACGAAAACAGCCTAGAGGCCACGGACGATGCGTTCGCTGCCCTGCACTTTGTCGCTGCCCGCCGCTTGGCGCGGGGCCTTTTGACGGTGGTAGATGCGACCAACGTCCAGCCCGAGGCGCGCAAGCCGCTGGTGGAACTGGCCAAGCGCTTTCACGCCCAGCCAGTGGCCATTGTCTTCGACCTGCCCCAGGCGCTCTGCGAGGAGCGCGCGGCCGAGCGCACAGACCGCGACTTGCCTCCTCACGTAATCCCTCGGCAATACCGTCAGCTACGCCGTGGCCTCAAGGGCCTCAAGCGCGAAGGCTTCCGCCGCACCTTTGCGCTGCGCTCGCCCGCGGATGTGGCACGGGCCGAAGTGGTGCGGGAGAAGCTGTGGCCGGACCGCCGCGAGGAGTGCGGTCCGTTCGACATCATCGGCGATGTACACGGATGTTGCGCCGAACTCGAAGCCCTGCTGGACCAGCTAGGGTATCGCGTAGCAGGGGAAAAGGTGGAACCGCCGCCGGGACGCAAGGCCGTCTTCGTCGGCGACTTGGTGGACCGCGGCCCCAATGCCCCCGGCGTCCTCGCGCTGGTCATGCGCATGGTGGAGTCGGGCGCGGCCCTGTGCGTGCCGGGCAATCACGACGCGCGCTTGGCCCGAGCCTTGCAGGGCAGAAAGGTCCAACGCACGCACGGCTTGGCGGAGACGCTAACCCAGCTTGACGACGAGACCGCGGAGTTTAAAAAAAAGGTCGAAACCTTTCTCGGCGGCCTAGTCAGCCACTACGTCCTCGACGGGGGTGCGCTGGTGGTAGCGCACGCTGGCATGAAGGAGGAGATGGCCGGCCGCGCCTCCGGGGCCGTGCGCGCATTTGCCCTGTACGGAGACGTGACGGGCGAGGAGGACGAATTTGGTTTGCCGGTGCGCCGCGATTGGGCGGCCGAGTATCGGGGCCGCGCCCGCGTCGTCTATGGCCACACGCCTGTGGCACAACTGGAGTGGGTCAACAACGCGATCAACATCGACACCGGCTGCGTGTTTGGCGGCGCGCTGACGGCGCTGCGCTATCCCGAGCTGGAACTCGTATCCGTCTCAGCCAAGGCGCAGTACGCCGAGCCGGTCCGCCCCTTGGCGGCGCAACAGACGCGCGACGATGTGCTCGACTTAGCGGATGTGGCTGGAGGCCGGCGCGTGGAAACGCGGTTGATGGGGCGAGTTACCGTCCATGCGGAGCGAGCGGCTGCGGCACTGGAGGTGATGAGCCGCTTTGCCGTTGATCACCGATGGCTGGTCTATCTGCCGCCGACGATGGCCCCGCCCCGAACGAG
>JAPOYQ010000800.1:0-4101 GCA_026706505.1 Gemmatimonadota bacterium | reverse complement strand
GGCCCCCCCCCTAACGAGCACCCGCCCCGACTTGCTCGAACACCCGGACGAGGTCTTGGCGTACTATCGCCGCTGCGGCGTGCGCGAGCTCGTCTGCGAGGAGAAGCAGATGGGCTCGCGGGCCGTGCTGATCGTCTGTCGCGATCCGGCGACAGCGCAGCGGCGCTTTGGGGTCGAGGACGGCAGCGCGGGCATCTGTTACACGCGCACGGGCCGCCGCTTCTTTACGGATACGGGCTTGGAGACGGGGATCTTGGATCACGTGCGCCGGGCCTTTGAGCACAGCGAGTTGTGGAGTGAGCTGGCGACGGACTGGGCAATACTCGACGCCGAGATCATGCCTTGGTCGGCCAAGGCGCAGCAGCTACTCGAAGACCAGTACGCAGCGGTGGGCGCGGCGGCGCGGGTGTCGCTGGCTGCGGCCGTGGGTGCGCTGGAGCAGGCGGTGGAGCGCGGCATGGACGTAGGCGAGTTGTTGAGCCGTTGCCGCGGCCGGGCCGAGTCCGTGGCACACTACGCCGCGGCCTATCGCCCCTACTGCTGGCCGGTGCGCGCGCTCAAGGATCTCAAAGTGGCTCCTTTCCACCTCTTGGCCACAGAGGGACAGGTCCACGTCAACCAGACCCACTCGTGGCATTTGGAGACCTTGGACAAGCTCTGCGCGGCTGAGCCGGAATTGCTGTGCGCGATCGATCGCCGGCGGGTGATCTTAGACGACATGGACAGCAGTAGCGAAGTAGTTCGGTGGTGGGAGGAATTGACCGCAAACGGCAGTGAGGGATTCGTCGCTAAGCCCTTGGATTTCGTCTGCACCAACGGCCGCGGCCTCGTCCAGCCGGCGCTCAAGTGCCGGGGCCGCGCGTATTTGCGGCTGATCTACGGGCCTGAGTACACGGAGCGCCTAGAGCTGTTGCGCCGCCGCAACCTCAAGGGCAAGCAGGCGTTGGCCCTGCGGGAATTTGCGCTGGGGGTGGAGGGCCTGGAGCGGTTTGTCGCCGGGCAGCCCTTGCACCGGGTACACGAATGCGTCTTTGGAGTCTTGGCGCTGGAAAGCGCGCCGGTTGACCCAAGATTCTAGGAATCGGCCGCTTGCGCCGCAGCCCACTGTCTCGGTATTATCAAACAGTACGCCCCAACGGAGGATAGACTATGATTACCATTACCGAAGAAGCAGAAAAGAAAATTGCCAACCTAGTCGCCGCGAGTGAAAAACCGGTCAAGGGCCTGCGCATCGGCGCCCGCCTCGACCCGGCCAAGCAGGTTGACTACAAGCTGGCATTCATATCCGACCAGCAGGTAGGCGGCGACGATCAGATCGTCCACTTCTCTGGTTTTGACGTGTACATGGATCCCGAAAGTGCCGACCTATTGGCGGAAGCCAAGGTGGATTACGTAGATGGGCTGATGGGTTCGGGATTCAAGATCGAGCGTCCGCGCAAGATGCCCGCGCACCTGAGCGGCCCGGTGGCCGAAGCCGTCCACCGCGTCATTGAAACGCAAATCAACCCGGGCGTGGCCTCGCACGGCGGCGTAGTGACCTTAGTGGACATTAAAGGCAACACGGTCTTCGTGCAGATGGGCGGGGGCTGTCAGGGCTGTGGCCAAGCCGATGTGACGCTCAAACAGGGCATCATTCGCATGATCAAGGAAGCCGTGCCCGAGGTGGAAGACGTGGTTGACGCGACGGATCACGCCGCGGGAGAAAACCCGTACTACTAGCCCCGAAGAGAGGCTCTATGACAACGGCGTTGCCGCTGGTGGCGCGGCCCGATCTCGAAAGCTATGTGCAGGCGATGAAGGAAGACGGGTACGCCTATTTTCCCCAGGTGCTCAACGAGCAAGAGATCGCCGAGTTGCGCCAGGCCATGGACGAACTGACCGCGCTGGAGGAAAGCTACGACCGCCACACTGACCCGGCCACGCACGGCTTTATCAACAAGAGCATCAACAATGCGTTCAACCGCGCGCCGATCTTCGCCCAGTACTTGGACCGGCCCGAAATCATCGACCTAGTCGAGGCAGTACACGGCGACGACTGCCACTGCATTGGCATGACGGCTTGGATGACTGGCCCGGGCCGCCCGGACCAAACCCTGCACGCCGACTGGCAGCCGCTGATCCTGCCCGAAGAAGTCATGGAGCACCCAGAGGTAGAGATTCCGATTTTTATCACCACGGCCCATTATTATCTCGACGATTTGACCGAGGAACTGGGGCCGACTTGCTTTGTGCCGGGCAGCCACCGCGCGGGTCGGCGGCCCCGTGCGGGCGAGACCAGTTTTAAGGGCGTCGAAGAGCAGAGCATCTTGTGCAAGGCCGGCGACTGCGTGCTGTTCCGCTGCGAAGTTTGGCACCGGGGCACGGCCAATACCAGCAATCAGATGCGCTACCTGCTCCAAGTACACTACGCCCAGCGCATCATCACCCAGAAGTACCCACCCTATCTGAATAAATTCCAATTCGACCCGGCCCTGTTGACGCAGGCCACGCCACGTCAGCGGCGGCTTTTGGGCGACCACGTGCCGAGCAATTACGACTAGCAGCTATCTCAGACACCCGGATTACGGCCCCCACCGAATGGATGAATAACGCGCTATGTCCGATTCCCCCATATCCGTCCTACTCGTCGAGGACAATCCCATTCACGCTCGCCTGTTGCAGGGCTTTCTAAAACCGGAATTTGCCGTGGAAACGGTCGATCATTTAGCGGCTGGCTTGGCGCGGTTAGAAAAAGGCGACATCGACGCGATCCTTCTCGACCTGGTACTGCCCGACAGCCAAGAGTTGGCCACCTTCGAGCGCGTCAAAGCAACCGTCCCCAATGTCCCCGTACTGGTCCTAACTGGCCTTGATGACGAGGTACTCGCCGAAGAGGCCGTAGCGGCTGGTGCCTGCGACTATCTAATCAAAACGCAGATTGATGGCGAGAGCTTGGCTCGGTCTATCCGGGCGGCCGTAGCGGGTTAGCGATGGGGGGCGATCCTCGCTTCCTGAGTTGGACCGGCTGGCTGGCGCGATTGGCAGCCTCCACAACCGTGCTCGCGGGCACGCTAGTGCTGTGGGGCTGGAACGCCGACGACGAATACCTCAAAAGCTTCATGCACCTCAGTTGGGTGGCGACGCATCCGCTCGTGGCGATGCAGTTTATCTTGGCTGGCGCGGCGCTTTTGTTGTTACAGGCCGAGCCGCTGAGCCGCTGGCGGCGATATGCGGGCGTGGTGCTGGGGGCGACCGTAGTGGTGATCGCCGTGCTCAAGTTAGTCGGCTATCAATACAACTGGGAGCGGGGTGTCGATACGTACCTCTTTTATTTTAAGCTGGGCGTCTCTCGGATGTCGCCCAATGCAGCGTTTTCCTTCTTGCTGATAGGCTTGGCCTTGGTACTGATGGATGTGCGAATGAAAGGCTACGCCCATCTGTCGCAGATCTGCGTGCTCGCGGCGACGGTCATCGGACTTTTGTCGATGAGCAGCTACTTCCACAACGTGCTGCTGCTCTATGGGGTATCCGGGTTCGTTCCGGTCGTCCCGGACACGGCCACCGAATTCCTCATCCTCTGCTTCGGCCTGCTGTGCGCTCGTCCGCACCGCGAGCCAGTCGCGACCATCATCAGCACTACAGAGGGCGGTTCCGTGGCGCGCCGCCTCTTGCCGGCCGCCTTTGTCATTCCCCTCCTACTCGACTGGGTGCGCATTCAGGTCGAGAGCCTCTATGGCTACGAATTTGGCTTCTCACTCTTTACGCTGCTCAACATCTTGGCCTTCGCCCTGCTAATATGGTGGAACGCCGCGTCGCTTTCGCGAGTCGATGCAGAAAGACGGCGCTCGGAAGAGCAGCTACAAGAGCAATACCGCCTAACCGCGGCCACGGCGCAATCCGAGCACGAGGCCCTGTTGGCACTTGAAGAGTCGCAGGAGGCCCTGCGCGCCGCCAAGGAGCAAGCCGAAGCGGCCAATCAGGCTAAGAGCTCGTTTTTGGCCAATATGAGCCACGAGATTCGCACTCCAATGAACGGCATCATTGGCATGACCGAGCTCTTGGGGCGCACCCAACTCGAATCGCAACAGCGCAACTACTTGACGTTGGTGCAGCAGTCGGCTG
>JAPOYQ010000958.1 GCA_026706505.1 Gemmatimonadota bacterium | reverse complement strand
GCAGAGTGGGCGTCAGCGGCTTCTCGATAAACACGCCGCGCACCCCGGCCTCGGCACAGGCGATGACCATGTCAGCGTGGCAGTCGGGCATCCGCGGACAGACGCTGACTATGTCCAAATCCTCGTCGGCGAGCATCTGGCGGTAATCGGCGTAGAGCCGCTGGGCACCCGTGCGCTCGCCGGCTGCGTCGCGGCCCTCGGGATCGGGGTCGGCCACAGCGACCAAATCCACTTGCTCCAAGTCCCGGTAAACGGTTTCCAGCCCGTGGCCGTAGTCGCCGGCACCTGTGCGCCCGATGACTCCGGCTTTGTAGCGCTTGCTCATAATTCACACTCCTCGTCGTTTAGTTTCATTGAACTACCAAGATTACGGCTAGCACCCCCATGCCCACGCCCAAAACGGCCGCCCGACTGATCGGCTCTTTCCACAACAGCGGTGCCGTCACATTGTCCAAAATGACAACGCCGCAGCCCACCAAGGGGAAAAACACCGTGCCCGGCACGTGCTTGAGCGCGATCAGGACGGCCATTAAGGCCAGCAGATTGTACACCCCAATACCAGCTCCCACCGCCAAATCAAAGCGCCGAACGCGCTGCCGCGCCTCCCACAGCAACACAGTGCCCCCAATAGTCCCAGCGGTAAAGCCGATGACCATGAGCACTTGTAAATACGAATCGTCCAAGCCGGCGTAATGCACCCAGCGCAGACAGGAAGTGCTCATCCCCTGGATACTGAAAACCAATATCAGCAGCCCGGTGGCGACCCAGCGCGAAACATTGGTCTGGTGCCCAGCGTGCCGCGACATCAACAAAACGGCCACCAACGCCAAGCCCAAGCCCAACAGTTGCAGGCCGCCCAACGGCTCGTTCCACAGCAGCACGCCCAACCCCACCGGCACGACAATGGCCAGGCGAAAAGCAGTCAACACCGAGGCCACGCGGAAGGTCCGCAACAAGCGCGTCATCAACAGCATGGAGCTAATGAAGACCGTGCCAGTAATCGCGCCGACCTTCACCGCGCCGGCCGGCACTTGCAATTGCCCTGTGAATCCCAGATAGAGCAGCAGAATGGACGCTAGCACCCAATAGTTGGTCGATACCACGGTCGGAGCGTAGCACCGGTGCTGCGAGGCCCATTTGAACACCTGCCCAAAGCCGAATTCCATCAGCAGCGGTAGCACTAACCAGAGGGGCGGTGCCCCTTCCATGCTCATCCGCCGGTCTCCCCAAAAATTGACATGCGCTCCAAACTCCACGACCGCCCCATTGCTGTCAAGCCACCCGTCCATTGCCGCCCCGATAAAAGTCTATTCTATTATATATAGCCGATGACAGGGAGCGAACTCATGGAACTAGAACGACTGCTTCTACACCTAAAACTAGACGGCTGGTGCGTGGTCGAAGACGTCATCCCAGCCGACCAGATCGAGCACGTGCGCCAGAGCGTCGAGGCCGCGGTCGCAGAACACCGCAATCCCGCAGCCCCATCCGGCATTGGCCACCTGCCGGCCATGATCAACTTCGACCAGTCCTTCGCGCCTTTTCTCGCCGATGAAAATTTCCTCGCCTTGGTCGGCGCGATGCTAGGCCATCATCCGCGCATCTCCTTCACCACCGGCACGATCAACTACCCGGGCAACGAGCGCGGCGGCTGGCACGCCGACTGGCCCTTCAACCAGAACAACGCCGGCCACATCCCCGCGCCGTATCCCGATGCGACGGTCCACTTGACCACCTTGTGGATGCTGGCCCCTTTTACCGAGGAAAACGGCGGCACCCTCCTCGTCCCCGGCAGCCACCGATCCCCGAACAACCCCACCGGCGACAATGGCGTCGATCCGCTGGCCCCTTATCCCACGGAAGTAAACGCCTGCGGCCCAGCCGGCAGCGTGCTCGTGCTCGACAGCCGCCTGTGGCACGCGACCGCGCCCAACCGCTCGCATGAACCCCGCACCTCGGTAGTCGTGCGCTACGCTCCTTGGTGGCTCAACGTCGAGGTCTTGCGCCCCGGCTCGGACGAGCGCCGCCGCCTGTCCGAGGAAACCGGCCGCAAGGAAAACGCCGTGCCGTCGCTGCCTGCCGACGTTTTCGCCGAGCTGCCCGCCCCAGTCCAGCCCTTGTTCCGCCACTGGGTCGCCTAGGTAGAATAGGGCAACCACGAGGGTTGCCCCTACAATTACATTCACACGGTCAATTCGGGGATTTGTCCGCACCGATTGCACCTGTACGATTAACCCCGATTTTTTCGCACCGCTTTCGTTTCCCATTGCCTCCGTAGGGGCACCCCTCGTGGGTGCCCTTTTTTGTGCCTTCGACTGTCCGAAAATGAACAGTGATTGTTCAAAAGCGGACGAAAATGCCCTGTCCCGAAAAATATAAATTAAGTAAAAACAACCATTTGTCAGTTTGGCACGGAATTTGTTATACAAATGACAAGCGGAGGAATAAACCCCATGGACACAATGGACCGCCCAATAGACCCCACCTTCCTGCGACGCCAGCGCGTCAAGCGCATTGCCTATGCAGTGGTGGGAGTGGCTGCGCTCCTCTGGCTCTCTGTTTGGTTGCCCAGTTGGATCAGACCGGCGCTGGATCCCGACCGCATTCGCACCGCGCAGGTGCAGTGGGGAGCGGTGGAAGAGACGATTACCGCTTCGGGCACGGTGGTACCCCAGTTCGAGCAGATCATCTTCAGCCCCATCAATACGCGGCTGGTGCGCATCCTGCAAAAGCCGGGAGCCATGTTGCAGCAGGGACAGCCCATCGTCGAACTGGACTTGAACGCCGCGCGGCTCGATGTCGAGAAACGGGCCGAAGAGTTGGCCCTCAAGCAGAACCGCCGCACCCAACTCGAATTGGACGAACGCAAAAAGCTGAGCGACCTGGACACGCGTTGGCGGCTGAAAAACTTGGAATTTCAGCGCTTTAAGACTCGCACTGAGCAGCTCCGCGAGTTACAGGGTTTTGGCGCGGTTTCCCAAGAAGAGTTGAGCCAAGCGCATCTGCAAGAGCAGCGCGCTGAGATTGAATTGCAGCAACTCGAAGAAGACCGCCTCAACCTCGTCGAATCCACCAAGGCCCAGTTGGAAGCCCTGCAATTGGAGATGAATATCCTCGAACGCGAGGTCGAGGAGGCCCGCCGCCGCTTGGAGCGCGCCCACATCCGCGCCGACAGAGACGGCGTGCTCACCGCGATTGCGCCGGAAGTCGGCGCTTCCATCAGCCAGGGCCAGGAAATCGCCCGCATCGCTGACCTCAGTTCGTTCCGCGTCGATGTCACTGTTTCCGATATCCACGCCCGCCGGCTCCAGACCGGGCTGTGGGTGCGCTCGCGCATTAATGAAGAAGAATACGTAAAGGGCCACATCGCCCGCATCCTGCCCACGGTCGAAGGTGGGATCATCCAGCTCGAAGTCGAATTAGAAGATTCAGCGCACGCGTTGCTGCGGCCCAACCAACGGGTGGACGCCTATATCGTCACCGCGCGCAAGGACCGCGCCCTGCGCCTCAAGCGGGGGCCGTTCATCAGCGGGCGGGAGGGCCTGCACGAGGTCTTTGTGGTGCGCGGCCAAACCGCGGTGAAGACCGAGGTGCGCATCGGCATTGCCAATTTCGAGTACTACGAGGTGGAGGAGGGATTAATCGAAGGCGACGAAGTGATCATCTCGGATGTGAAAGACTACCTGCACTTGGACGAAGTCCAAATCAAATGAAGGAGACTGCCATGATTAAACTCGAAAGTATCGAGAAGGTGTACCGCACCGAGCAAGTTGAGACCCTGGCCTTGAGCAATATCAATTTCGCCGTTGACGAGGGGGAGTTCATCTCAGTGATGGGGCCGTCCGGCTCGGGCAAGAGCACACTGCTCAACGTCATCGGCCTGCTCGACGAACCTACTGCCGGCGACCTGAGCCTAAACGGACGCCACATCAATTCCTACGCCGACCGCTACTTGGCGCGTATCCGCAATGAGGAAGTCGGCTTCATCTTCCAGAGCTTCCATCTGATCGCCGATTTGAACGTGGTCGATAACGTGGAGATTCCCCTGCTCTATCGTCGGGGGTTGTCGGGCAAGGAGCGGCGGCAGATGGCGCTGAAGGCGCTGGATCGGGTGGGGCTGAGTTCGCGGGTTAAGCACTTTCCGTCGCAACTGTCGGGCGGGCAGCAGCAGCGCGTGGCTGTGGCTCGGGCCATTGTCGCGCATCCGCACATCCTGCTGGCCGACGAGCCGACGGGCAATTTGGACAGCCAGATGGGCGACGAGATCATGGGCATCATGCACCAGCTCAACGAAGAGGGCACCACCATCGTCATGGTGACGCACGACCAGCGCTTGGCCGACCGCACTGGGCGCACGGTGCGGCTCTTTGACGGGCGGCAGGTCCAGTGAGGGCGAGATGATAAAGAACTACATCAAAATCGCTCTCAAGGTGTTTTGGCGGCACAAGTTTTTCACCGCCGTCAGCCTGTTCGGGATCTGTTTTACGCTGGTGGTGCTGATGCTGGCGACGGCCTTCATTGATCAGCAAGTGGGACCCATCCCGCCCGAGGTCCATGCCGACCGCACCCTGTACTTGAACTGGCTATTCGTGGAGTATGCTTCAATCGATCCTTCTGGCCCAGCGATCCAGAAGCCCAGTTACGCATTTCTGGACCGCTATGTGCGTCCGCTGAAAACGGCGGAAAAAGTGACGGTGTTCTCTGAGGTCGATGGCAGGGGATTGCGCGGCGGGGCAGAGGAGACCGGTGTGTCGGTGAGAATGACCGATGAGACGTTCTGGGAGGTCTTTCGCTTCGACTTTCTCCAGGGCCGGCCCTATACCGCCGAGGAAGTGGAATCCGGTGATTTCGTAGCCGTGGTCAGCGCCGATTTCAGCCGCCAGTACTTCGGCTCGGAGGAGGTCGTGGGCAAGAGCGTGCTCATGGATGGACAAAACTACCGCGTCGGCGGCGTGGTGGCCGATGGTCTCATCCTCCGCACGAGAACACGCGCCGAGGTCTGGGTGCCGGTGACCACTGCTCCTCCCGAGGAGTGGCGCACCTACAAGCTCACGGGAAACTTCAACGCGGCGGTACTAGCACGGCGGTCAGCGGACGTGGAGCGCATACGCGCGGAATTCGCCACCGTGCTGGAACAGGTGGAACCTCCACCCGATATCCGCTTCCCTCCCAAGGGAGTATCCGCTGCGCTGCTCACGACGTTGGAGGAATGGGCGCGCGAGAATAAACCGGATTGGACCGAAGACTATAAAGGAGGTGAGGATTCTCAGCAGGCTGCCGGGACCCGGCTGCGGTTGTGGCTGCTAACCTTGGGTAGCTACATGCTGCTGTTCATGCTGCTGCCGGCACTCCACCTCGTGAATCTCAACATCGGCCGCATTGAGGAGCGCACCTCCGAGATCGGGGTACGCAAGTCCTTCGGCGCTTCGACCCATACCTTGGTTGGTCAATTCGTGGCAGAAAACGTGCTGCTCACCTTGGTGGGTGGGGCACTCAGTCTGCCGCTCAGTTGGGGCATACTGGGGATAGTATCGCTGGGCGGCATGGCTTACATGGATGTCGGGGTGCTGATCCGCACGTTCTCTTACGGAGTGTTGATCGCCGTGTTCTTCGGGGTGGTGTCCGGAGCCTATCCGGCCTGGAAAATGGCGCGTCTGCATCCCGTCCGGGCTCTGACTGGGAGGGAAAAATGATCGCTCATCTGTGCCGCTTGGCTTGGAATCGGCGACGGACCAATCTGCTACTCGTCGCCGAACTCTTCCTGTCATTCATAGTGTTGACCCCCTTAATCGCTGGCTGGGTATTGTTCGCCGCAGAGGAATTGGAGCCGCTGGGATTCGAGTACGAGGATGTGTGGTCCGTCCGTTTGTCGGAGAGGAATTATGGAGAACGGGCCCAAGGAGACTACCAGCGCAATATCGAGCTGGTATGGCGAGAGCTGCAGGCGCTCGATCAGGTCGAGGCGGTGGCCTTGGCTAACGAAGCACCGTTCCGCTTTCCACGTTCATGGTACGGGATCACTTCCGTCCACATCTCGGACGTGGGCTTGGATGTCCTGGGGCTGCAACTACTCACTGGGCGCTGGTTCCAGTCTGGGGACGAAGCCTTGGACTGGACGCCTGCCGTCATCGATCGGGAATTGAGTCAGGCGCTGTTCGGCGACGAAGACCCGGTGGGTAAGGCAATCGAGGACTCACCCGCCATGGATCGGCAAGGTGGGAACTATTCCCCTCGCCTCGACCGCGTCCGCGTGGTCGGCGTCGTGGAGAACTGTTTCTACTACGGAGATTACGAGAAAGCCGATCTGCCGGGTTTTATCTTCCTGCGTATTTCCAAGGAGTGGGTCTCCAGCCCGCTACAGAGTTGGGTCAATTTTCTCGTAAAGACAGCTCCGGGAGCGGGACTGGCGGTCGGCGAGACGCTCAGATCCCGGATCCAGGCGGTCGTTCCGGCAGACGAGTCCATAGGACTCGCAGTGGAATCCCTGGCGGCACGCCAGGAGGACGATCGTCTCAACCAGGTCCAAAATCTGGGGTTTATCGCCGTGATTAGTGGCTTGATGATGTTCATGGTGGCGCTGGGCCTGACCGGCATGATGTGGCAAAACGTGCGCCGACGCACCCGGGAAATCGGCATCCGGCGGGCGGCCGGAGCGCCCACTGGCCGGATCTACGGCCAGTTCTTGGGCGAATTGGCAGTGATAGTGACGGTGGCCATTGCGCTGGGTTGTGTGCCGATGGTCCAGTTTGGGCTGTTGGATATGGTGTTGGGGAGCCGGGTGCCGACCTATGTAGCTGTCTGCGGCTTAGGGGCGACGGCGCTGGTGCTCTATTTGCTGGTGCTGCTGTGCGGTCTTTATCCGAGTTGGCTGGCCACCAAAGTGCGGCCGGTCGAGGCCCTTCACCACGACTAATTCCATCTCTATAGGGAGGCGATCATGCTAAAGAACTACATCAAAATGGCGCTCAAGGTCCTGTTGCGGCGCAAGGTGTTCACCTGCATCAGCCTCGTTACCATCAGCTTTACGCTCATGGTGCTGATGGTGGCGACGGCCTTGTTCGACCACGTCTTTGGCTCCTTCCCGCCGGAGACGCGGGCGGATCGGACGCTCGCCTTGAAGATGCTCACAGGAGAATACACAGAAAATGAAGGTAAGAGGATCGGGCAACCTAGCTACGCCTTTTTGAAGCGGTATGTGTCTCCACTAACTCAGGCCGAAAAGGTGTCCATTTCCACTGGCTTTTGGGGCACGGAAGTAACGTATCGCAACGGCGTGAAGACCGAAATCGCCTTCAAGTACACGGACGGGGCTTTCTGGGAAATCTTTGAATTCGACTTCCTTGAAGGCCGTCCCTATACCGCGAAGGAGGTAGAGGAGGGCCAACGGGTGGTCGTGATCAACGAGGAGACGCGCCGGGTGTTTTTCGGGGGGGAACAGGCCGTGGGGAAGTACATCGAATTCAAGGGACGACTATTCCGCGTAGTAGGGGTCGTGCCCAACGTACCGGCATTCCGCGTGGCATCCTTTGCCGATATCTGGATGCCCGTCAGCGCCCGTGAAACGGATGAGTACCTACGGTACGATTCGATATTCGGCTACTCTCAGGCGCTGATCTTGGTGCGCGATACGGCCGCAATACCGCTTATCAAAGAGGAATTCGCCGATGTACTCACTCGGGTCGAATATCCCGATTCCGACCACGTCAACCACCTCATCGGTGGCCCTGAGACGCCGTTAGAAGAGGCTACGCGTATGATGTTCATATTCAGGAACTTCGGTGGTAGCACCGATGAAGTGATCCTGCTGCTCAGCGGTCTGGGGTTGCTCTTCATGCTCCTGCCGGTGGTCAGCCTGATCAACATCAACACCACCCGCATCTTGGAGCGCGCTTCTGAGATCGGAGTGCGCAAGGCATTCGGCGGCTCTTCGCTCACCTTAGTGGGGCAATTCGTGGTGGAGAACGTGATTCTCACGCTCTTGGGCGGTGCCTTGGGGCTGGTTTTTACTTTTTTCGTCCTACAAATGCTCGGTGCCAGCGACGTTGTGCCATACGCCGAATTCCACCTGAACCACCGCATCTTCCTCTACGGCTTGGTCCTGACTCTAGTCTTCGGTCTGATTTCCGGCGCTTACCCGGCTTGGAAAATGTCGCGTCTGCACATCGTAGAGGCACTCAGAAGGAGGAAGCAATGATACGCCATCTCTGCAAGCTAGTCTGGAACCGCAAAAGGGCAAACGCGCTAACCGCCTTCCAGATCTTCATTTCTTTTTTGATCGTCTTTATCACGGTCTCCATTGCCGTGGACAAAGCCGACAATTACCGGCGGCCCCTCGGATTTTCCTACGAAAACAGATGGGTTGTGGCCTTCTTGCGGGACCGGGAGCTGCCGGTGGACGGCGAGGTGGAAGCTCCCAGCCGCAGACAGGTCTATCAGGCCCTAGAGTCATTCGACTGGGTCGAGTCGGTCGCTGCGGTGAACGGCTCAGCAATCCCCTATGATGCCTCTCGGCACGCTACCATGTTCGAGGAACAACCGGTTGACTTTGGTGCTTTTTCGGATGAGTTCCACGAGGTGTTCGATCTCGACCTAGTCAGTGGGCGGTGGTTCAGCGAGGAGGACGCGGCCCTAGACTGGGAGCCGCTCGTGATAACTCAGCCGCTCAGCGAAGCACTCTTTGGCCTTGAAGACCCCATCGGCCAGCAGGTCGAATGGAGAGAAGGCGACGCGCGGATCGTAGGGGTGGTCTCCGACTATCGTCGCCGCGGGGAGTTTTCCGATCCCGTTTTCTTCGTATTAACTCGCTTGGCAGACGATGCGTATGTCCATTTTTTGGTCAAAGTGCGTCCCGGTACGCCGCTGTCGGCCCAAGAGCAAATCGACAGACGGCTCGAGGCCATGGCTCCAGGGTACCGAGCCGAAATCACGATCTTAGAGGAAGATCGCGCTTCGTCGTTCAAATTGAGTCTGATACCCCTGTTCGCCGCCGGGGTCGTCTCGGTGTTGGTGATGGGCATGGTGGCGCTGTCATTGAGCGGCGTGCTGTGGCAGCGGACGACGCTGAGAATCGAGGAAATTGGCCTGAGAAGGGCCTTGGGCGGGTCGGCGGCCAGTATCTACGCGCAGTTGACGGGCGAGATAGTAGTGGTCGCCAGTGTTGGCGTAATTGCTGGCCTGCTGCTCATCTTGCAACTCCCACTGCTAGAACTGCTCGATTACACCAGCGGAATCTACGCACTCAGTCTAGCCTTTGCGGCGCTGGTAATTTACGGCCTCGTGATAGTGTGCAGTCTGTATCCAGGTCGGCTAGCCTGCCAGGTTCGGCCGGTCGAGGCGCTGCACCACGAATGAGTCGGAAGGTGGCTGTCTGGAGCTCAAACAAACCCAAACGTACTTCACACATCCAAGAGGAAAATGCCATGAAATCGATCAAATCTGCAATCACCATCATCGCCCTCGTCGCCACGGCGTTCAGTTATGGAGTGGTCGGTGCGGAGAGTATCACGGTGAAAATGGAATCCGTGCGCGAGGATTCCGTAGAGCATCTCTTCCAGCCTGTGCTGATGCGGTTTCCGGTCGGCCCGCAGTTGACGGAAGGATTGCCCGATATTCAGTCGATTGCCGGACTGGAGATTCATGAACCCCTGCACGCCCGCCTATCGTTTCTCGATTCGCCGGCTGAACCGATTGTTGTACTGGGATTGGATAGCGACGGACAGGACATTGCCTTCGTCGTGGCCGATTCGACCTCGCAACCACAGCAACTCCAGCTCACAGACGGTTTTTCCAACCTCTTTCGAGGTGAGGTCCTACAAGCCGAGTTGACTGTGCCTCCGGCTGGTCCAGCACCTGAGTTTAAACTCGAACTCGGGCTCAGCCGCGAACATAGCTCCGTTATGCACCGCAACCTCGAACTGCGGCTGGGCGAGGCCAACATGGGCGGCCAGCGCTATGCCCTAGCTCTAGTGAGGGATCCGCGTTTCGGCACCTATGCCATACCCGCCGACTCGGTGGGGCTCACTTTCTATCAACTTATGATTGACCTCGACGGGGACGGGGTATTTGTGACCACTCCACTCGGCCAAACCGAGACGCTAGAGGACGAGGTTTTTGAGGGAACCAAGCCCTTCTTGATCGATGGTCAGGCCTACAGACTGATCCATGTATCGGCGACGGGGGATCAGTTGGTGATTGAACGCAGCGATCAGATGGTAGCCCTTGCCGTGGGCTTCGAGATGCCGAATGTCACCGTTACTCGACTCGACAGCAGTGCTATCGAGTTGACAGCGCTGAGAGGCAAACCTGTAGTCATCAACTGGTGGCACACCGCCTGTTCGCCCTGCATCGCGGAGATGCCCGAACTCAACGAACTGGTCGAAAAGTACGCTGACCGCGACGTCGAGTTCCTCGCCATCGCCAATAATAAAATGGCAGACCTAACGCCGTTCCTAGAGAAGCATCCGTTCATCTATGACATCGCCGTAGCGAATGATGATGCCTTGCAGATTTTCGGCGACGCCTATCCGCGTCATGTGATCCTCGACAGCAAAGGTAAAGTCGCCTACGATGTCCTTGGTTACAGTGCCGATGCCACCGACAAAATGGACGCGGTTATCGGCTCGCTGCTGAGCGAGCTTTGAGCTTGCCATTGCTACGCCCTCCACACATCCCATAGGGGGATACCATGAAATCGATCAAATCTGCCATCGCCATCATCGCCCTCGTCGCCACGGCGTTCATTTATGGAGTGGCCGACGCGGAGAGTATCACTGTGAAAATGGAATCCGTGCGCGAGGATTCCGTAGAGCATCTCTTCCAGCCTTCTCTGAGTCGCCCTCTGACAGGCTCTCTACTGGTGAAAGGATTGCCCGAGATCCTATCAGTTGCTGAGCTAGAAATCCACGAGCCCTTGCACGCCCGCCTGTCGTTTAAAGATCCGCCGGCTGAGCCGATTGTCATAGTAGGAAAGGATAACGACGGAGAGGACATAGCCTTCGTCGTTGCCGACTCCACCGCGCAGCCGCAGCAACTCCAACTCACTAGCGATTTTTTCAAGCGCATTCGAGATGATGCTCTGTACGCTGAGCTAACCGTACCCCCGGCTGGCCAAGAACCTGAGTTTAAGGTCGAACTCTTGATCAACCAGGGAAAATATAATGCCGTGCTACACCGCAATCTCGAACTGCGGCTGGGTGAGGCCGACATTGGCGGCCAACGCTATGCTATAGCCTTAGTGAGGGATCCGAGTTTTGGGACCTACTCCCTTCCCGCCGACTCGCTGGGGCTTACTCATGAACTCATAATTGACCGCGACGGAGACGGCGTATTCCTGACCAGTCTATACGGCCAAACCGAGGTGCTGGAGGACGAGGTTTTCGAGGTCGCTAAGTCTTTCTTGATCGATGGTCAGACCTACAAACTGGCCCATGTGTCGGCGACGGGAGATCATCTAGTGATCGAGCCCAACGATCAAACGGTCGCCCTCGCCGTGGGATTCGAGATGCCGAACGTCACTGTTACTCGGCTCGACAGCAGTGCTATAGAGTTGACGGAACTGCGCGGCAGGCCCGTGGTCATTAACTGGTGGCAAACCTTCTGTCCACCCTGCATCACGGAGATTCCCGAACTCAACGAACTAGTCGAGAAGTACGCGGACCGCGACGTCGAATTCCTCGCCATTGCTCACAATGAAATGGCGGAGTTGACGCCGTTTCTAGAGAAGCATCCGTTTACCTTTGATATCGCTTTGGCGGATGACGAGGCCGTGCATGTTTTCGGCCAAACTTATCCGCGTCATGTGATCATAGACGGCGACGGCAAAGTCGCCTACGATATTCATGGCTACAGTCCCGATACCGCTGACAGGATCGATATGGTTATCGGCTCGCTGTTGAGCGATCTTTGAGCGTTTCATTGATGTACGAGCATTTGCCTGAACAAACCCAAACACACTCTACACATCCACAAGGGGGATGGCAGTGAGAGCGATCAAAGCAGAGAGTATCGCGGTGGCCATGAAATCTGTGCGCGAGGATTCCGTTGAGCATCTCTTCCGGCCTTCTCTGAGGCGCGCTCTGACTGGCCCTCAGCTAGTGGAAGGACTGCCCGAGATCCCATCGGTTGCCGAACTGGATATCCATGAGCCCCTGCACGCCCGCCTATCGTTCCGGGATTCGCCGGCTGAGCCGCTCATCTTAGTGGGACTGGATAATGACGGACAGGACATTGCCTTCGTCGTTGCCGATTCTACTGCACAGCCGCATCAACTCCAGTTGACAAAAGGTCCTTTTAAATACGTTCCGGGTGATGACGCCCTGAGAGCCGAGTTGACCGTGCCCCCGGCTGGCCAAGCGCCTGAGTCCAAGATCGAACTCTTTATCCGCCGCGAACGGAAGGACGTGTTGCACCGCCCATTCGGACTGCGTTTGGGCGAGGCAACCATCGGAGGAAGGCGCTACGCTTTGGCACTGCTGAGGGCTCCAGGTTTCTTGACCTACACCCTACCCGACGACTCACAGGGGCTTACTTTACATCAGCTCATGATTGACCGCGACGGGGACGGCGTATTCCTGACCAGTCTGTACGGCCAAACCGAGAAGCTGGAGGACGAGGCTTTCTGGGTCAACGAACCCTTCTTGATCGACGGTCAGGCCTACAAGCTATCCCATGTGTCGGCGACGGGAGATCAGCTAGTGATCGAGCGCAGCGATCAAACGGTCGCCCTCGCCGTGGGATTCGAGATGCCGAACGTCACTGTTACTCGGCTCGACAGCAGTGCTATAGAGTTGACGGCGCTGCGGGGCAAGCCCGTGGTCATCAACTGGTGGCAAACCTTCTGTCCGCCTTGCGCTGCGGAGATTCCCGAACTCAACGAATTGGTTGAGAAGTACGCAGACCGCGACATCGAATTCCTCGCCATCGCCGACAACGAAGGGCCGGAGTTGAAGCAGTTCTTAGAGGAGCATCCGTTTGCCTATGACATTGCTTTGGGGAACGACGAGGCCGTGCGCATTTTCGGCCAGGGTTACCCGCGCAATGTGATCCTCGACAGCGACGGCAAGGTCATCTACGATGTCCATGGATTCGGTTCTGATAGCACCGACAGGATCGATGCGGTTATCGGCTCGCTGTTGAACGAGCTTTGAGCATTCTACAAGCATTCACCGGAACTACCAGTTTTGAAAATGGTTCTGCTATAGGCATTTCACCACGAATGAGTTGGGATGTTATGGACTGCAAAAAGACTAACTTTGAGTGTTCTACAAGCATTCACCGGAACTACTAGTTTTGAAGATGGTTCTGCTATAGTCACTACACCACGAATGAGTTGGGATATTATGGGCTACAAAAAGACTAACGCGAATTTGCTTTTAACAATGGCCACCTTGGCCGCTTTATGGACCGTCCCCCCAGTCCATGCCCAGCCGTGGCTGGTGCGCGGCACCGTTACCGACACGTCCACCGGGCAGCCCCTGCCAGCGGCTACCGTACAGCTAGCCGGCACCTATCGCGGAACCATAGCTAACGACGAGGGCGAGTACTCGCTCAAGGTGCAGCAGCTACCGGCGACGTTGAAGGTGAGTTACATCGGCTACGTCTCCCAAGAGCGCGAGGTGACAGCCCCTGCGGAGCGGATCGATTTCGCCTTGACGCCAGTGCCCTTTCTGCTCGATCCCATCGTGGTGACTGCCCAAACCTCAGCCGAGGGTATCATGCGTCAAGTCATCCGCCGCAAACAGGAGTGGCGGCCCAGCTTAGCCAGCTATCAGGCACAAGCCTATGTCCGGCGCGTTTTGGAAAACGAAGAAGGCATCGTCTCAATCGGCGAACTGGCCTCGGAGATTTACTGGGAGCGGGAGCGGGGGCTGCGCGAAGTGGTCAAGTCGAGGCGCGTGACCCAAAATTTGGATGCCCAAGAAGCATACATCTCGGCCTTTGCGGGGTTTGCAAATTTCTACGACGACGATATCCCCTTTATCGGCCACACCCTGATCGGGCCGACCCATCCCGACGCCCTCAAGCACTACCACTTCCGCTTAATCGGCC
>JAPOYQ010000953.1 GCA_026706505.1 Gemmatimonadota bacterium | reverse complement strand
GCGACCCGTTTTTCGAGTGGAAACTGCGCCCGGGCAGAAACGCGTTGCGGGCAAAAGCGATCAATACCATGGGCCTCCAAGGCCCTATCAATCGGGTCGTACTCGAGTATCGCGGCAATTGAGCGCATGGCCCGCGTCCCGAACCGATGTATATCAGCAGAGGCGACGCTTCTGCACGAATTGCCGTAGTGATTCCAGGGACAGTCGTCTACTAGGCATTCGCCTTGCGCCTCGATCAAATGTTATTACAATAGTGATAACAATAGGAGGTGCTTCATGGTCGAACTCAAAGTCCGCAAATTCGGCAACTCGCTCGGCGTAGTCCTCCCCAAGGAGGTCGTCAACCGGCTGCGCACCAAAGACGGGGATCCTCTATTCCTGATCGAAGGGCCGGACGGCAGCTACCAGATGACGCCCTACGATCCCACCTTTGCAAAGAAGCTGGCAAAGGCCGAAGAGATCCTCGACCGCTATCGCAACACGCTCCACGTTCTGGCCCAGTGACAGAACCGGTTTGGATTGACGCACGCGACGCGCTGATGCTGCACGACCGGCTGCTCGCGCTGCACGGTGGCGCGGCGGGGGTGCGTGACGACGGCTTGTTGCAATCGGCTCTGGCCCGGCCACAGCAACACTACGCCTATGCGGACACACCCGATCTCATCGAAATGGCGACAGCCTATACGGCGGGCATCGTGCGCAACCATCCATTCGTTGATGGAAACAAGCGCACCGGCTTTGTAGTCGGAATCCTGTTTTTGGAGTTGAACGGCTATCGCTTCACTGCCACGCAAGAGAGCGCGGCTCAGGCCGTTATCGAACTGGCGGCCGGGACACTCGATGAAACGGGCTACGCGTCTTTTCTGCGCGCAAACACCGAAGTGCAACGCGAAAAATAATAACAGTGCATTAGCACAACTCATCCACCGCTTAAATGCGGCCTATTGCGCCGCCTATCCGCCCGCTGTATCTTGCCCCACCATGAATTTACGCCTTAGCATCGCCGCCCAGAGCTTTATTCCCCTCTGCAAAGCGCATCTCCTCGCATGAACAAAGTAGATATTCCGCCGCCCGAAGGCGTCTTCGCTCAGTCTTGGTCGCTGAAGAAAATTTTCGGTATGCTCGCCGTCTTCGGCCCTGCGGCCATCGTCGCCTCGGTCGCCATCGGCGCTGGCGAGACCATCGTCGTAGTGCGGGCCGGTGCTTGGGCCGGCTATGGCTTGTTGTGGATGGTATTGCTCAGTTGCTTGGTCAAAGGCGTCTTCTTCACCTATCTGATCGGCCGCTACACAGCCGTCAGCGGCGAGTTGATCGGCCACCGCCTCGTGCGCCTGCCCGGGCCGCGCGGATGGCTACTGTTGACCATTTTGCTCTTTGAGATGATCGGCGCTCCCCTCGCTTGGGTGCCCGTCTCCAAGCCCTGCGGCGACCTCTTTCACTTCCTGCTGCGCGACATGCTGCCCGCAGGCGAGGAAGAAGTCTTCTGGGAAAACGCCATAACCTCGGCCTTTATTGCCTTGGCGCTGTTCTTTGGCATCCGCCTGTCCTTTGAACGCCTCGAAAAGCAACAGCTCCTCATCTGCGGGATTCTAGTCACGGGCACCATCGCCGGGACTCTCATCGTGCGTCCAGACTTTATCGCGGCGCTTGTGGGGACCTTCCGCTTCGGCGACCTACCGCCCTTCCCAGAGTGGGCACCCGCGGACACCGTCGCGCATCCGCTGCTGACGTTGGGCACCACCTTTGGCTACGTCGGCGGCGGGGTCATTAGCTACATCGCCTACGCCAACTGGGTCGGCCTGCACAAGTGGGGGCTGACGGGCCACCAAGATATCGAGGCCATCCGCGACCGCGCCTTCCGCAGCGAGAGCATCGACTACCTACCCGACGATCCCCAGCAAATCCACCGCCTGCGGCAACGCGTGGCACCGCTGCGCTGGGACGTGGCACTGGGAGCGCTAGTCCTCTTCATCGTCACCGGGGCCTTTATGATTTCCGGAGCGGCCGTGCTCTTCCCGCTCGAAACCCGCTTCGAGGGCTGGAACCTACTGACGCACCAAGCCCACGTCTGGCGGCAGATTCATCCGAGTTTGGTGTGGATTTACTACGTCTGCATCCTCGCCGCGCTGTGGGGCACCCTGCAAGCCCTGCCCGAAATCTACGCCCGCGTGGCCCAAGAATTTCTCTCCGCCCGCTGGCCCGACCGCACTTGGGAGTACCAGGCGATCAAGCGCGTCATCTGCCTCTACATCTTCGCCACCACCATGCTCATCGTCTGGAACAACATCCCCTTCGACATCCTGACCCAGATCGCCGGCTTCCTCATCGCCAACCTAGCCATTGCCATAATGATGGTGGCAGCCATCTATCTCAACTTCAAGCTGCCCGCCTCCTACCGCACCCGCGCCTGGGTCCTCATCGGCGCGGTGCTTTCGACCGTGGTACTGATCGCCTCGTCCGCCGTCAGCGGTTGGGGCTTGTGGGGCAAACTCAGCGGCTAACTCTCACTCCGGCCCAAGCGGCAATCTTCAGCGGCGAGCCACTCCGCATACGGGCGCGGCATAGGACTGGGTAGCCCTAAGCCATGTTCCTCGCGCCAGCGCAAGAGCGGGTGTTCGCGTTCTGCTTGCGGCAATTCCACGCGCTGACCACGTGCCCCCGACTCGAAAATCCCCATCAGTATCTCCAGCACGTGGCGACCGGCCTCGCCCGAGCACTCGTGCGCACGGCCCTCGTCGAGCGCCTGCACGTACTCGTCGGCGAACTGGTAATCCTCCACAGCAGCCGGACCCGCCGGGTCGTAGTGTTCGGGCACTAAGGGGTCGAGCGGCTGCCACTCGGATTGGCCGGGGGCAAAGTGCGGCGTAGACAAAAACCACGGGGCACCGCTCTTCCAGTAGAGCCGGCCCTCGGTGCCATAGATCTCGATCATATAGGCCGTTGAATCCACCTTGGGGAAGCGATGCTGCAAGAGAGTACCCGAAATCCCGCAGTCAAAGGCAAGGGCCGCGGTCACGTGCTCGCCGGCGATGTAGCCCATGCCGCTCGGCGACGGTACCACATCCTCGGGCGTGATTGGTCGGCCATCGGTCAAGGCCACGGCTTGCACACTCCGCACCGGCCCGACCACGCCGAGCATAGCATTGAGCGAGTGCGTGGCAATATTCATCAGGCCGTAGCCGCCGTAGTAGCCCTTGCCGCTGCCTTGCACATAGCGCAAGTCGCCAATCCGACCCTCGGCAATCGCCGCTTTAACCGCTTGCAGTGCGCCGCCGCTGCGCCCTTGGTGATGCACGGCCACTTGCACCCCTTTCTCCGCGGCTTTAGCCAACACTGCGTCGGCCTCGGCCAAGGTCGTGCAAATCGGCTTCTCAATGTCGATGTGAACTCCGTGCTCCAGAACTCGCATAGCCAGCGGATAGTGAAACTCGGTGCCCGTGGGAATGGCGACAATGTCCGGGGCCTCGGTCTCAATCATCCGGTCGAGATCGTCGTAGCGAGCCGCAACCCCCAACTCGTCACCGAGGGTCGCCAACCGCTCGGGCACAAGATCGCACAGAGCCACAACCTCGGTGCGGGGATGCTGATGGTACGCGCGGCCTGCGGCCGTGCCTCGGCCGCGGCAGCCCAAAATGGCAACTCGGTATTGTTGCATGGTCCAATCTCCTTGCGACGCCAATGCTGGCGTCGGACTGATCGCGTCACTTGCGATCGATTAACTCGGCCTTTCTCCAATACGCAGCCAAGTGCTGGCGCAGCCACGTCAGCGGCGCAAAGCGCAGCGCATTAAAGCCCCCCCAAGACCAGCGCAGCGGCCACTCGCTCCGGCCAGTGAGCCACTGGAATAGCCGTTTGCGCTCCGCGCCCGCCAACTCCACCTCGGCACTGAGCCGCGCCAATTCGCGGTCGTACGTCCCCTCCATGAGCATGCGGGCGTGCCGCGCGACCTTTTCCGGCTCCAGCACCGCCACCCGCGGACACACCATACCAGCCTCGCGCCGCACAAAGGCGCGAATTTGCGCCGCTGGCAAATCGCCCTGATGCGCAATAGCTTGACGGGCGATCGAAACCGGGTTCATCGCCCCGTACGTGCGGAAGATCAGCGGGCGCACCGGATAGATAGTACAGCTATGATCCGCGCCGAGAAAGGGGCAGCGGCGCGGCCGCTCCTCGGTAAAGTTCAGCAACTCTTGGCGACGCTGCGGGGAAAAGTGCTTCTCCACATAGGCGACGATGTGGACGTATTCGACCCGGTAGAGCGGAAACATGGTGGCGTAGTAATTGTCGAACTCCTCTTCCGTGAGCGCACAGCAATCGCCCGTACCAGCGCACCGCGTCGCCGGAACTTGCTCGTATAGCACCTCTAGATCGCGCATAACTCCTCCTGTTGTAAGCTAGCGCACCTTCGCTATCAACGCCGCGGCCCGCTGCCGTATCAGCGACTCGCTCGTCGGCGCGATCATCTGCACGCTCGGATAGAACTTGTAGGCTAGGTCGATCTCGTAGCCGCCGCGCGCGTACTCGTCGGCCGTGGGCACGTAGCCAATGCAGCCATTGGCAAAGCCGCACAAGACGGCTGGCCCATGCGCGGTCTCCAAGTCGAGATGATAGCGGGCAAAAAGCTCGCCCTCCACGCCCAAGAGCACCAGTTCGCCAAGGGCCAACGCCTGTATCTCAAAGGTCTGGACCCGGGCGCGCTCCGCACCAGCCCGCACCCATTTGCACATGGCGACCGCCCATTCAAACTGCGCTTTCGACACCTCGCTGCCCCACGCCAAACGCGCCCGCAGGTACCATTTAAATTTCTCAAGCTCAGCGCGCCAGCGCGTCGGCGGGGGTTGCAGCGGCAAGTCCAACCGCTCGTGCGCCCAGCTTATCGATGAAGTCTCCAAAGGCACTGCCGCATCCCGCCCCTCCAGCACGACCTGCCCCAACGCCTGCCCCAACGCCTCGACGTCGGCAAACGCGCCGCCGGTTATCCGCGGGTTGACATCGCCGCAGGCACCGTTGATAAAGAGTGCTCTATCGCCGGTCTGCTCCTCGATGTGGCGCACCGCCGCACCGGCAAAGTCGCCGCTGATCTGGAGGTTGTCGTGGCCCAAGACCACCGGATGACAGGCGTGGTTGAAGAGCGTAACCCCTGTGCCATCGGCAGCAACAAAGCGCAGCACGTGTGCGTAGGGCACGACCGGACCGGCGGGATTTTGCCCGATCCGCGTGCCCTGGGGGTGTGGCTCGCGGCGATTGATGCCTATCTGCACCGGAGGACGCGCATAGTACAGGCGGCCCGGTCGGCTGTCGGCGGCAGCAGCTACCACCGCCTCGACTACGGCGTCCGCAACTTGCTCCAAGTAGTAGTAGTCGATGCGACCCATGCCTCGGAAAGGGAAGGTCAGCGGACCGGCGTGGGTGTGGGAGGCACAGACCATGATGGCCGCGTCTTCAATGCCAGTAGCGCGCCTTATCTTCTCCCGAATCCTCCGCACGGCGTTCGCGTCCAACCCCACCAAATCGACGGCGACAAGAGCGATCCGCGCCGCACCACAGCCGCAGACGAGGGCCTTGGCCATGAGGCGATCGCGGATGTGCGTGGCCCCGGACCGCCGTCCCCAGTACCCGCCCATTGCGATGCCAACCGGCGGCGTGATGTCGGCAGCAGCCGCGCCAAAGTGCAAGGTCACTGCTGCGGTCCCTCTCTCCAGTTGGCGGGCAGAACGACAAGCGTTGTGCCCGGACCGCAGGCATTGTACAGAGCGCGCAAATCAGCGACTCCGATTTGCAGATCCATAGCACCTGGGCGGTGCCACGCTGGACTGGCGTAGATCAGCAGCCCGCTTGCAAAATACAAGGCACTGGTGGCCGAGGCGTCGGTGACCAAATTCTGTTCCCAGTCAAACGGGCTGGGTACCAAGCCGCGCCAAGGGTTGCTGGGTCGATAGCGCCGCAACCGAGCCTCGAGCGAGGATTGTACCGACGGCTGCGTCCCGAGGGAGTCGGCCGCGAGCGGCACGCGCCGCAAGAGCGCCTTCCCGTGCATCAGCCGCAACTCACCCGCGCCCCGATCCGCCAGCAAGTACGGCGCGTCCGCTTCTCAGCCGACGCCACACTCGCGCCGCACGCAAAGGCCCAGAACAACGCTAGGTGCTTCATCAGTAGATAAAGACCGGCCAGCCGATTTCGACGGCTTCGTACAGGTACTCCAGATCTTCGTTGCCCACCCGGACGCAGCCGTGGGTGATGCTCTTGCCCAAGTTGATTTCAAAGAGCGTGCCGTGAATCATAAAATCCTTGAGAAAGTACAAGGCGTACGACCCCAAGACCCCGCGCTGGAACCGCCGAGGATCCTCGGCGAAAATGGGGATCTCCTCGTCGTTTTCGACGAAGTACCAAGTTGGCCGGGTCCACAGGGGGTCGGCGACTTTGCGGCGGATGGCGAAGCGGCCCTTGGGAGTGTCGAAGGTCCAGCGATGCCATCGCTTGGCACCTTCGAGCTTGCGGCCACTGCCCGTTGCACAAGCGGCTTGGCGCAACACCTGCTCTCCTTCGCGGAGCAGGATTAGATTGTCTTGGGTATTGATGACGATGTAGGGTGTAGCTAGATCGCGGCGCTCAACGGCTTGCACCAGTTGCTGGTGCTCTAACGAGAGCGCAGACGCACGCGCGGCAGGCGGCCCCCACAGCAGTGCGAAAAAAAACAAAGCGACCGGGAGCAACTCCCGGCCGCCTGTGATTAGAGCTTGCAATGGTGCGTGCTCAGAAGCGCTCGTACCAAGGACGCATCTCCTCGACCAGCGCGTAGTATCTATCCACGGCCACTATCACGCCATCGGCGACCTCAGTAGCCTTCTGATCCGCGCTGTCGGCGAGGGACTCGGCATCGGGGAAATGCTCGCTGTCCACCGCGGCTTCGGCCGCGTCTAGATCGGCGTCGGCCGTGCTTAACTCGGCGCGCAATTCCTCAATATCGGCCTCCGTGCCCTTGCCCGACGGAGCTTCCTCTAGGCTAGTATATGCGGCAGCAATCGCATCGCGGGCCGCGGCAATCGCAGCTTCGGCCGACTCCCGCTGGCGTTTCTTTTCGGCTTCCGCAGACGACTCTGCCCGCATGGCTTTGGTCTTGGCATCGGCGATTTGCGCTCGCGCCTGCTCAAAGTCCTTGAAAAGGAAAAAGCGCTCAGCTTCGGTGTTGGTCGTTGCTTCAGCTTCGCTATACGCGCGCTGCGCGGCCGCGTACTCGTCGGCGGCAAAGCGCTCGGCACCAACGTCCTGGGCCGAGTCGAGGGCTTGCTTGGCCGCATCTAGCTCGGCTGTGGGGGGGGCATCACAGCCCGCCAAAACCGCGACGGCGATAAACAGCGATATTGCCCGCATTTTCATGGTCCACCTTCCTGAGTTTGAACGTTCTGTGCTTCCCTATATATCAGAGACAATCTAAAGGGAAGTACAGGGAATTGTCAAGCGCAAACAGGGCGCGGCAGCGCGGCTTCGCGCCCCTCAGAATTTCGCATTTTCTTCGTCGTCCGACGCAAAATCCTCGTCTTCTTCTCCAGGCACTTCGTAGATCCACCCGCAATTTGGACACAAGGGATATTCCGCATCCTCCCGGCGGGTTTGGCACTGGGGACACCGCTGGCCAAAGGGCGACCAGAACTTCAGCACCACGACGACTAGTAGTAAGACCGCCAATAAGGTATAGAGCATCTGGACCTCCTCCCCAGCTTCTTAGCGACGCCTCTTGGCCGCCTTGAGCTTGCGCAATTGACGGCGGCGGCCCCAGCGGCTGCGCTTGACGCGCTGACCCAAGGGCGGCCGCAGTTGCCCGTCGGCGACCAGCTCGTCGAGTACTCGATTGAGCAGGTCTGGCCGATTGGTGATGATCCCTTGCACCCCCATCATCGCCAAATCGCGCATGGCAATGTCCTCATCAACGGTCCAAGCCCAGACCGCAATGCCCCGCTGGCGCATCTCTTCGAGGAAGGGCGGGGTCAGCGTCGCGTACCACATCGCCAGCGCGTTGGCCCCCACTTGCAGCACTTGGCGCACGAGGCGGCGCGCGCGAACCCGCGAGGGCGTGGCCGGCAACTGGCCGACCAATAGCGCGGTGGGCAGGGTCGGCGCGAGCAAATTGAGCCGCTGGACGGTTTGCGGATTAAACGCTTGCACCACGACGCGCTCCGTCGCATTCGCCGCTTCAATCACCTGTAGGACGCGCTCGGCAATGCCGTCGGCCTTGATCTCTATCAGCACGAGGGCCTGATTCCGCGCTAAGTCGAGCACGTCTTCTAGCAGGGGCACGCGCTCGCCGGCAAAATCAGCGCTAAACCAGCGGCCAGCATCGAATTGGCGCACTTCCTCGCCCAAGAGGTCGGCGACCAACCCGGTGCCATTGGTCGTCCGGTCAAGTGCTGCGTCGTGCAGGACCACGATCTGGCCATCGCGGGTAGCATGGACGTCGATTTCGATTATATCGACGCCGATCTGAAGGGCCTTTTCGCAAGCGGCCAACGTGTTCTCGGGCGCCAGCCCCGAACCGGATGCGCCGCGGTGGGCAATGCGCAGGGGAGTGATCATCTCAAGCGCCGAATTTGTCGAGCCGGCGCGCGTGGGCCAATGCGTGGGCCATCAAACTGGTCGCCGGCGCAATTCCGAGGCTGCCAGCGCTGCAACCGCGCTCGGAAAATTCATCTGTCGCGTCGGCCAACGCCCACTGACTAGCTATGACCGTGGGCACCGGATGCCAACTGTGACTGCGCATAATCGACGGGGTCGAATGGTCGCCGGTGACGATGAACACCTCGGGTTGCAGTGCGATCAACCTCGGAATGTAGGTATCCAACTCCTCTAGCAGCCGAACCTTCAAATCGAAATCGCCGTCCTCGCCCGCGCTGTCGGTCTTCTTTACGTGGACGTAGAAAAAGTCGTAGTCTGCGTAGCGGCTTTCGAGCAAGGCGAACTCGGATTCGAGGTCCCAGCCGACCTCTTCGACATCCATGCCTACGGCACCGGCCACGCCGCGGTACATGGGATATCCGGCAATGCCCAGGGCTTTCAGCCCGTACGCCTCGTCCATCGACACCAACTCTGGGTAGCGACCAAATCCCCGCAGCAGCACCATGTTGGCCGGGTGTTCGTCAGCGAGCAAGGCGGCGGCTTGCTCTAAAAAGGCATTGGCCACTTCGACGGTGCGCTCGGAATCCGGCACGAGTGCCGATAGGGGCTTGGGCGGTACGCCCGTCACCTGCGGGTCCGAATCCGAGACTTGGTCTCCCAAGCTCGCGCCGCGCAACACCACGCCGGCGCGATACTCCATCTCGGCAGCGACTTGCACCTCCACTCCAGGCACTGCGATCTTTCTTAGCACTTCGCAAAGCTGGCGGCCTTTTTCCGTGGGGATGCGGCCGGCGCGGCGGTCGCACACCCGTCCCGCAGCATCCACCGTGCAAAAATTGAGGCGCGCCGCCACATCGCCGCGGGCAAAGTCCAGCCCCAAACCGAGGGCCGAAAGGGCACCGCGACCGATCTGGTTTTGCCAAGGATCGTAGCCAAAGAGAGCTAAGTGGGCCGGGCCGCTGCCCGGGGTAAAGCCACCCCCTAAAGGCGAAATCAGGCCGCAGGTACCCCCCTTGGCCAACGCGTCTAAGTTGGGCAAGAGGGCCGTCTCTAGCTCGGACTTGCCCGTGGCGGGATGGGGTAACCCGCCCAAGCCATCGACGACCAACAGGACGATTTTGGCGTCGCTGTCCCGGATGCACAACTCCTTGGTGTATTGGGAACTTATCACGTTCGCATGCTCCAATTCCGCAGCAAGCCACCTAAGCCATCGACTCCCGCAAGTACAAGTCCCTGAGAACCATCTGCACGGCCCCGTTGCCAGTATAGGTGTCTGCCTCCAACTCAAAAGCCGCGTTCACCCGATCGCCCGGCCGCACCTGATCCGCGAGGTCTTTTTCGTTCCACCACAACGCAGTACAGCGGCGACCCCCAACCTCCAATTCAGCCTTGAAGTGGCGGCCGTCGGTGCCGATCTGCCGCGACCAGACGACCCGGCAGTCCTCGAGAGCAAAAACCGGACGCCGGTGTCCATTGCCAAAAGGCTCTAGCGCGGCGAGTCGCTCCACCGTGTCTAGCGTCAAATCGGCCGGTTTGAGCATCAGGTCGATGTCCAAGACGGGTTGTAGCGCCTCGGCACTGATGTGGGTGTTAGCGTGGTCGATCAGTGCGAGGCGAAAGCCCTCAAAGGCATCGACCGCGAGCGAGAAACCCGCGGCTGCCGGATGGCCGCCATGCGTCTTCAAGTGCTCTTCGCAGGCGTGGATCCCCTCGCTGATGTCGTAGCCTGGGATGCTGCGAGCCGAGCCTACGCAGAGACCGAGGTCGCTGCCTTGGGTACACACCACTGCGGGGCGGGCGTATTTTTCGCACAACTTGCTGGCCAACAGGCCGACGATCCCCAAATTCCACTCCCCCAGCACCACGATGATGTGGTCCTCCACATCCTCCTCCGGGCCGACCTGTTCCTCGACCTCCCGTATGCCCTCGCGCTGCCAAGCTTGCCGCTGGGAGTTGAGCCGATTGAGTTCGTCGGCCAACTGCGCGGCCTCGCCCTCGTTTGCGGAGCGCAAAAGCCGCAGCGCTATATCGGGCGTCTTCAGGCGACCGGCGACATTGATCCGCGGCCCTAGGCGAAAACCCAAACTGGCAGCATCAAGGGACTGGTCTCGGGAGTTGGACACCTTCTTGAGCGCGCGCAGGCCGAGGCGCTTGGTGCGCTGGAGAATCTGCAGACCGCGCTGGATAAACAGGCGATTTTCCCCCAGCACGGGCACGACATCAGCCACTGTCCCCAAGGCTACAAGATCGAGCAATTCGTTGAGATAGCGGCGGCGCTCCTCGCCGACGAGAAAGACTTCGCTGAGGGCCTGCACCAGCTTGAAAGTGACGCCAACGCCGGCCAAGTCTTTGAAAGGATACGCGCAATCGCGGCGATTGGGGTTGATGATGGCAAGGGCGCGCGGCAGTTCGGCGAGCTGCTGGTGGTGATCGACTACAACGACCTCCACGCCGCGGACCTCGGCCAGCGCTAGGGCATCGTAGGCTGAAATGCCATTGTCAACCGTGACGATGACGCGCGCGCCCTTTGCTATGGCGCGCTCCACCCCGGACGGCTTGAGGCCGTACCCGTCCTTGTGGCGATCGGGCAAGAGGCAGTCGCAGTCGGCACCCACGCGTTCGAGGAAATCCATCAGCACGGTGGTACTGCAAACCCCATCGACGTCGTAGTCGCCGTACACGACGATTTTCTCGCGGGTTCGCACGGCGCGTTCTAGGCGTTCAACCGCCGCTGCCATGTCCTGCATTTGCTCGGGCGGATGCAGGGCTTCGGGGCCGACTTGCAACTCGGCGCGGGTCAGGCCGCGGCCGGCGAGCAGATCATCAATTAAGCTATCGTACGGGTCGTCGCGGATGACATTCCAGACCGGATACCGGCGCATAATTATCTTAGACAATTCACATATATTGGGAGTTAGTATGACGCGGCTTACACAATAATATCAAACGCGGCAAAATCCGGTCAAGGCGAGGCTGACATGCTTGCCTAGACGCTAGTGTTGCGTACATTTATTTGCTGTACTTTTTTGAACTTAATCACTCGGGAAAAACGCATGTTCCTCTGCTATATAGTCCTCCTCAGCGTCGTCGCGTCACCTCACCTTGCGACCGCCGGCCCCAATGCAGACGCGGAAATCTTCACCGGCGAAGAAGGCCCCTTCTGCGGATTTACAGCGAACAGCACCGTGGAGTTCAGCGTCTCGGCGCGCAACATGAGCGGCGTGCGCCAAGTCAAATTCGAGTTTAGCTGGGAGCCAGCCAACGCCATCACCGCGATCTCAGGCGCAATAGGCGAGACAGCTAAAGCCAATTCCTTCGTCGCCCCAGGACCGCCCCAGATAAAAGACCAAACCGCCCAATGGGGCATCGCAACCCTCGGCGGTGCAGGAATAACAGGCGAAGGCGATCTCGCCGACATGGCGTTTACCTTGGCCGACTCCATCAGTCCCACCACGCCCATAGACATCTACCTCGACGTAGTATCGCTCGGGCCTTCTTTTAATGAGCGCGACGACATCCGTCCCCAAGTCGCTTTCTTGCGCAATTACTGCGACGCCGAGGGACAGGCCTTGCCGGATGGTATCTTCTTCCGCTCGGTCGGACAACCCCCCTCCTTTTCTGCAGCCGGCACTGGCGGAGTAGCCGACAGCAGCGCAGGAGAAATCCTCGTGTCGGCGCGCCTTTTACAGGCTGGGTACTTCCGCGCTGGCGCGGCCTTTACTTGGGACATTACCAACCCTGGACCAGGTCCGGCGTACGCGTTTGTCAACGGCGAGGCCATCCTCATTCCGGCTGGCGCGACCCAGCAGGTGACGACCACCAGCGACGAGCGCGGCCTAGCCTACCTACTTCTCGACGCCGAACGAGAAACCACGCTCGTTTTCAAAACCTGCGCCGAAGGCTCGTGCGCTGAAAGCCAAGTAGGATGGGGGGACGTTGCCACATCCATCTCAGATCCGTCCGGCTTCGCTCTGCCGCGCGAGCTCTTCCTCGCGCCGAACTACCCCAATCCCTTTAACGCTGGCACCTCCATCCTCTTCGCCATCCCCGAGGGAGGGCCTCGCTTTGCTCAAATCGACATCTTTAACCTAATGGGCCAAAAGGTGGCCACGCCTTTTGCGGCGAGCACAGCCCCGGGGCGGCACGTGGTCCACTGGGATAGCCAGTCGGCAACTGGTGCGCCTGCGGCCAGCGGCCTCTACATCTACCGCTTGCGGACGGATTCGACCGAACTGCACCGTCCCATGCTTCTCTTGCGCTGAACCGTGCGCCCTCCCGACCCTGCCCGTCTTGCAGCAACGCGCCTGCTCCGCGACTTAGAGCGGCAAGCACAGCCTTTCGACGAACTGCTACAAGCTCTCGACGAGAGCTTGCCGACCAACCGCGACGCGCGCTTCGCCCGTCAGCTAGTCCTTGGTGCGGTGCGATGGCAGAAGCGGCTCGATTGGATCATCGCCACCTGCTGTGCGCGCCCAGTCGTCCAACTCTCGCCCTGGGCCCGCCACATCCTGCGCCTTGGCACCTATCAACTCTTCTGGCTCGACCGCGTGCCTCAGTCCGCGGCTGTCCATACTTCGGTTGAGCTAGCCAAGCACCTGACGCACCAAGGTATCGCCTCACTCGTCAACGCCGTGCTCCGCAACTTGCTGCGGCAACGCGCGCGGATAAGCTACCCCGATCAGCAGCAGACCCCGACGCGCTACCTAGCGGTGTATCACTCTCATCCCGAATGGCTGGTCGACCGCTGGGTCGGCCGCTGGGGCCGCGAACTCGTCGAGCATTTGCTCGCGGCCAACAACGAGCCCGCCGCACTCAATATCTACCTCAATCCACTGCGCGCCGGCCGCGAAACCGTCGCCGAACTCGATCTAGTTCCGGTCGGGTCGAGACCGGGCTTTTACCGAGCGGCAAATGGCGCAGATCTCTTTGCCTCGCACGCATACCAGCAAGGACAATTTCAAGTCCAAGACCCCAACGCCGGCTTGGCGGTGGCCCTGCTCGACCCGCAGCCGGGCGAATGCCTACTCGACTTGTGCAGCGCACCCGGCGGCAAGGCCGTGCAAGCCGCCATCGCCATGGCCGACCGCGGCTGGATCGTAGCGGCCGACATTTCGCTGCCGCGGCTCAACCGAGTGCGCGAAAACGCCCGACGCCTGCGCCTGCGCGCCATCCGTCCGGTGGTCCGCGACGGCACAACACCCGGGTGCGGTGCCTTCGATCGCGTCCTCGCCGATGTTCCCTGCAGTGCCACCGGCGTATTGGGACGGCGACCAGATGCTCGCTGGCGTCGCAATCCAGCCGAATTTGCCGCCTTGACGAAGCGCCAACAGGTGCTCATCCGACGCGCGTACGAGCACGTGCGGCCCGGCGGCGTCTTGGTGTATAGCACCTGTAGCTTGGAAGAAGAGGAAAACGAAGCCATTGTCGAGCGCTTCTTAAAGCAGACTCCGACACCGGCCCGTTCGAGGGCTTCGTCCTTGGCATCGAGTCGTCCTGCGACGAC
>JAPOYQ010000152.1:8833-14130 GCA_026706505.1 Gemmatimonadota bacterium | reverse complement strand
CTTTGCCCGGGGAGTCATTTGCTGTCATTTCCAGAGGTTGCTCCCGGCGACGAACACCTGCCAACCGGTGTAGAAACGCCGGGAGCGGTTCAGCTTTGTGTCGCGGCGGGGGACGCGGCCGTATTCCCCCATTCGCTCTGGCACGGCGTGGCACCGAATCGCTCACGCCGCACCAGGAAATCGCTGATCTTCGGGTACAGCCAGTTGTTCCTCCGGTCTTTCGGCTATGACCTGCCTTCGCGGGAACTGCTGGCCCAGTGTACTCCCAGACAGCGGCGCTTGTTGGGCGACATGGGACGCGCTTGGCACCCTGGGGCCTATTTCAAGCCGCCCCAAGACCAAGTCGAACTCATGCGAGAGCAGTAGCAGCGCAAGAGCGCGCAAGCTATGGCAAGTACCACGCCGCTCGGCAAGTCGGAGAGTTCGGCGGCATCTGCGGTCGAGGGGCGTAGACCGCGCGTCACCTTCCTCTCCCTGCTGGTCGGTTGCCTGTTCGTCTTCTGCATAGCTGCCGGAGCGCCGTATGCCAATATGGTGTTGCGGGGTTCGTACATGGCGCTCGATTTCAGCAATGCCGGCGCAATCTTCCTCTTTTTCTTTTTTGTGCTTTTGGTGCCCGCGATACTGAAGCACTTCCGTCTGACGTTCCACAACCACGAACTAGCTGTCATCTACATCATGGCCCTGGTGGGTTCTTCGATTGCCACGCTGGGCCTTACGGAAAATTTCCTCCCCATCATCAGCGGCGGCCTCTACTATGCCAGTTCGGAAAACGCATGGGCCGAGCAGATCCATCCCTACGTCCGCCGCTGGATGTTGCCCCAGGACTGGGAAGCAATCAAGTACTTCTACGAGGGATTGCCGACGGGCTATGCTATCCCTTGGTCGGCCTGGATAAAGCCACTCCTTTGCTGGCTTCCCGCGATCCTAGCCCTCTACTTCGCCATGATCTGCACAATGGTCATCCTGCGGCGTCAGTGGATCCAGCACGAGCGCCTGACCTTTCCCCTAGTCCAACTCCCCCTGGCCATGATCGCGGAGGGAGAGCAAACCTCGCGCTGCAAGCCCTTTTTCAAAAACCCGATCATGTGGACCGGATTCGCCATTCCTTTCACAGTGGGTTCCATGCGCGCCCTGCACAACTATCACAACTTCATTCCCGACATCAACTTGGTCGCTAGCTTTCCCTTCTTCCGGCAGACCACCGAGGTGACCATTGCGCTCAGCTTTCCCATGGTGGGCTTTTCGTACTTTGTCAATCTGGATATTGCCCTGGGCATTTGGCTTTTTAACCTGATCGCCCGCATCGAAGAGGGGAGCCTCAATATACTGGGGGTCTCTAGCACCGAGACGCTGGATTTTTCCGGGCCGTCTCCTCTCGTCGCCCATCAGGGCATGGGTGCCATGATCGTCTTGGTGATCTTCGGTTTCTGGATGGGACGCCGACATCTTGCTCAGGTCTTCCGCAAGGCCTTCCTAAACGATGCGAGCATCGACGATTCGGACGAAATCCTCTCCTATCGAGTCGCCGTTCTCGGCCTGCTGGCCAGCAATCTCTTCATCGGCTGGTGGCTGCTGGAGGCCGGTATGGCCTTCTGGGTCGTACCCATCTACCTATTCGCCTTGTTTCTGCTTTGCATCGGTGTGAGCCGGGTAGTCTCCGAAGGCGGTGTCGCCTCGACGCGCACTCCTCTTATCCCCACGGCTTTTGTCACCTCGGGCTTGGGCAGCAGCGCCCTCGGTCCCCAGAATTTGACCGTCTTGGGGATGACCTATGTCTGGGCCACCAGTCTGCGCAACCTACTCATGGCCTCCTGCGCCAATGGCCTCAAGCTGGCCGAAGAGTACTTGCCGGGTGGCAAGCGCGCGCTGTTCTGGGCGATTCTCCTAGCCATTGTGGTCAGTCTGGTCTCTTCGATCTGGTCGGTGCTCTATCTGAGTTATTCCTACGGCGGCATCAATCTCAACAGCTGGTTCTTCGGCCCTTCAGGCATGCCGGTCTATCCGTTCAATTTTGTTAGTCGCGAACTCAACAGCCCCGATGGTCCTGATATCGGCGGCTGGCTCGCCACTGCGGCCGGAGGCAGCATTATGGCTCTACTGATGGTTGCCCGTCAGCACCTGACTTGGTGGCCCCTGCACCCGCTGGGTTTCGCCATCAGCACCAATGCCATGACGAACTACATCTGGTTCAGTGTCTTCTTGGCTTGGCTCATCAAGGGTCTGGTCCTCAAGTACGGGGGGCCGGCGCTCTTTCAGCGGACTCGTCCTTTCTTTTTAGGTCTCATCGCCGGACAATTTAGCTGTGCAGGGATATGGCTGCTCATAGACTATTTCACCGGCATGACGGACAACAACATCTACTGGGTTTGAGGTTGCAAAGCGCCGTACCAACTAATTGACTCCCCATAAAAACCGTATTGATACGCTCTCAGATATTAACTATAATTGCTCTATAATTGCTGTGGGAATAGCGTCGACATTGGATTGTAGCACTTCTTCGCGGAGTTTGCGACAATGCCCTGTGGAATCTACTGGATTTGTCTACTTCTGGTCGGCGCAGTGTCCTGTCCTTCCCTAGCCGAAATCCGGATTTTCTCCATTCCCAAAGATATATCCTGGGAGGAGGCCGAGCAGCCTCCCCTTAGACCGGCCAAATTCTTCCATTCTATCGACTTCGGACGCATTCTGGACGGCATCGTGTCGCTCGAGCCGCGCCGAATAGCAGAGGTTCCCGATATTCCCCTCGACGGAGACGAGTTGAGCGCTGATCAGCGGGATCGCCTGTTCCACTTTTCCCGCAATATCGCGCAGCAGGACGTGGTGGCCGAGCGGGAAGTGGAATTGGAAAACGAGCGGGTGATCGAGGTGGGGGAAATCTTGCTCCCCCGCCTGAGCAACCTGCCCAGCAGCATCGACGATGTGCGGCTCTTGCTGCGAGCCGGTGTGCGGCAGGTGCCGGTCTTGATCAACGTGGCCGAGTCTTTTCCCAAGACCGAGGTAGCAACCAAGTTCAGCAAGAATATCAACCTCCTAAGCCCGACCTATTTCGAGCACGCTCTCACTCAGGACCAGAAAGAAGTGGAGTTCGCCGAGATATTCGACGGCAATCCGCACACCTCTTTCGAGCGCGTGGACAAGCCCGGACAAGATATCGTCAAGAAGATGATTCTCGTCGTGGACCTGGATCGCTTTTTCCCGCTGTCCCTGATTCGCTTTTATCCCAAACCCGGAGCACTGCGACTCTCGGCCTATACCCTCCGCTTGGGAGTTCCCGGCACAGAGAGAACCATAGCAGGCCTGGACCTCGAAGATCCGGAGAATGGCAATCCGGGCTTTCCCAAGTACATCAAGGTGGCCGATGCCCTGCCGACTTTTGTAATTGCACAGAGTGTGCCGGTCAACCGGCAGGATACTGCGGCGGTCTTCTTCGAGCCGCCGCGCCGGCTGCGCTACTTCCGACTGGATGTGGACACCAACCTCGACTACGATCTGGCGGAAATGGAGGCATTTGCCGACGGCTTTCTGCCCAGCGCCTCCTATGTCACCCGGGTCCTAGAGCTTCCTCCATCCACCCTAGGGCGGATTTTCTGGGAAGAAGAAAAGATAGGCGATCCAAGCCAGTCGCAGGCCGTACTCAGCTTTCAGACCGGCTTGACCCAGGAATCCGAAATCCTGTTCCGCAAGACCGATTTCGACGACGAGTTCGAGTGGCAGCGGCAGGAAGATGGCGGGGCTCTCGTCGTCGACCGGCGGACGGGATCCGGGACTTTTGACCAGCAGGTCGACTTAAACGCCCTCGAATTGCGCTTGGATGCCCGCGAGATTTTCAGCGCCCTAAGCGATGAGGAACGCCTAGCCGTGCGTCTCACGCGCGAACAGTACCAGAAGTTGCCCGGCAATCAGATAAGCAAAGTAGAGCCGGATTTGCGCTTTTGGAGTGGCTTCCAGCCGCTGGAGAGCGGAGACGCCATCAACGCTCCGAGTGGACGACCCTACTTCCAAATCCGGATCGACTTCTCCAGTGAGAGTGCGCGGGCGGCTACGGCAATCCGCAATCTGCGCTTTGAATTTGAGACCCCGCTGCTGGCCCGGGAGGCTAAAGGGGAAATTGCCCCAGCCGTAGATGTAATCGCCGGCCGGGATACTCTGTTCGTGTTTGCGCTACAGACGAGTCTGGCACCGGAAAATGCGGGCTTCAACCGGCTGCATATCCGCACTCCGGCGCGGATCAGTGCAATCGAATCGGTGAGCGTAGAGTTGGAGGACAGCCCGGTGCGGGAACTGCGGCGGATTCCGCTGGGGGATCGGCGAGAGCCGGGTGAGGACGAGTTCAAGGAAGTGGCTATAGAAGACCAGTTTTTCGCAGTGGAGTTGCCGCGGCTGCGGACCTCGGAAGACGGGATTTCCCGAACTGCTCTCATCCGGGTAAAATTCATCGGCCGGGTGATTGACTTCAGAACCCGGTTTCAGGCCCACGTCTTTCTCGACACGCTAGGGGTGCGCGACCGGACGGAGTTTGTCGACGGAGGTGTTGTGATCATCAATGAGAGCGCAGCCGGGCCGGATACGCTGGGCTTTTTGTTACTCCAGGAAGTGGGAGAGGGGAATGTAGTGAATTTTGCGGCTGCCGAGTTGCTGGAAGACCGCAACTCATTGAGCGTGGTGGCCGATATTTCGGCCCAAGGCAAAGAGCTGGTGGACAATGTTGAGGTCGCTCCCAATCCGTTCACGCCCAATGGCGACGGGGTCAACGACGAACTGGTCATCTCCTATGATGTATTGCGGCTGATAAGGCCCGGTCTGGTGCGTCTGGAAGTATTCGATCTGACTGGCCGCCGCCAGCGCCTAATCGAGGAACTCCAGTTGACTTCAGGAGGCTACACAGAGACTTGGGATGGTCGAGACGAAAACGGCGCAACCGTGCCTCCTGGGATCTATCTGCTGCGTATCAGAGGAGATACAGATACCAAGGAGTCGGTCGTGCTAAAACAGGTAGCAGTGGCTTATTAGACTTTTTCCATATTCGACAATCTGCTCCGCGGGTTGAACGCGCCCGGCAAGGCTATGCAAAGCGGAGGGAAAAGACAAGATGAAAAAGTACATCCTGTGGCTCATTTTAAGCCTAGCTCTGGGAGGAACGCTCCATCCCCTCCTCGCCCAAGGGCAAGCGTACCGGCTTACCGATGAGGCGGTTTACGTCGACCTTCCCTCGCACTGGCGGAACTGGGAGTACCAGAGCGACGTCGTCAGCAGCCTAGAAGTGGCGGTGGACTCCACGGGTTTGTTCATCGTCG
>JAPOYQ010000152.1:0-8823 GCA_026706505.1 Gemmatimonadota bacterium | reverse complement strand
CATCGTCGATGGCGAGGGAATCCGCCCCCGGTATTTCACTAACAAGAAAAACGCGTCCCTCGATGCCGGTCGACTTTTTTATCAAGACATAATTCGCGCCAATGGGGAAATTGTAGCGGCCGGGGCTTCGAGTCTCTCCAACAACCGCTTGGCTCCTGGTGCTATTGATGGCAGTCTGACGACCTACTGGGAACCAGCCGCCAGCGATGTCAATCCAGAGGGACTGCGCAAGTGGGAACTCCTAGTGGACCTGGGTCAACTGGTGGTGGTGGACAGCATCACCGTGGTCTTCCCCGGCACCCCAGACGAGGAAGACCTCGGCGACCCACTCAAGACCTTTATGGTACTGGTCTCAATGGGCGAGCATGCGCTGAGTACGGACACTCAGAACCTCAAATTCACGCTGTTGGGCAAAGCCACGGACCGAGACCTGCAGCCGGTGGGCACCGATGGCCGCTGGCGCCAGATCACCTTCCCCGTCGAGCCTCTCGATCGAGCAGACTTTGACCTAGACGGCTTTCCAGACATGCAGAGTTCCTTCCTCCACTACATCAAGATCAAGGCCACAGACAGCGACTTTGACCGCCGGATCTCGATCGGCGAGGGGGATTCGGCTCGGGTGGTGTACGAGACTCTGTCGCCGGAGCGGCAGGGCAAGCGGATCTACCAGCGGATAACAGCGGGTGGACTGCTGGCCGAGGTGTCCGAAGAGATCTACCAAGGTCTATCCCCGGACCGCAAGGGACCCATCCGCTACTTTGTGGGGGAAGTGCCCCGCGTCCAAGAAGTGCAAGTGTGGACCAAGGGAGACAATCTGGTGCGCGATCTCACCAAGCGAGGGGGGAGTTCCTATGAGGATGGTGGGCGGGGTGCCCCTTGGTGGTCAACGGACGGTCTCTACAATACTTGGTGGACGGCTAACGTGTGGTCGGCTCTCTATGCTAGGGCGACTATGTGGATTGACCTAGGGGCAACCTTTTGGACGGACGGGATGTACGTCGTTATGAACGGCAGATACTTCCTCGGACACGAATTTCTGGTCTCGGACGGCACGCTGTTGAATCCGGTCAAGATCGATACTCCCGAGGACTTCTCCCAACTGGAAAACGGGCTGCAGTGGGAGAATATCATCAGCCCTAGCAAGGTGGACAATCGGACCACCCAAGTGCGGATGTTCAGTGAGGAATTCGCCCCGCGCAAAGTTCGCTTCCTCCAGGTCCGAGACATCGACATCAGTGGGCGTCAATCCGGTCGCTACGGATCTTTTGGCAATCTCGCGGAGCTCCAGTTGTACGGCAGCGGATACCCCGTCAGCGTGTGGCTCTACTCCCAGCCCATCCGCCTGCAGCGCCAAGGCGAAGATCGACAGACGACCTTGTCTAAGATTTCTTGGGAGGGTGAAGCTATCATCCGCCGACAAGATCCGAGCGGAGCTTTTATCGAAGTGGCCGAGCCCCTCGATCTGCACCCGGAAGTCAGCTTGCAAATCCAAACCCGCACCAGTGAGCAGACCGACTCGCTCTTTACCTATTTCGAGGTAGTCGATGACGGGGCAGGCAGTCTTGTTCGCACGGAAATAGACGCGGAGCGCTATAGCGATCTGGAGCTGGGTTGGCGAGTCTGGAATCACTGGCTGAGTCTGCCTCAAAGCAAACGCCACAAGAGCAAGCACGATGACGATGGGGACGGCCAAGAAGACGAAGATAAGATCGACTTTATCGACAACGACGGGGACGGCAAGATTGACGAGGACGGCAAGAAGCTGCGTCGGGCTCCCCGACAAACCCCGGACAAGGACGGCGAGTTGGCTTTTGTGGGGTGGAGTTCTTGGAGCCGGAACTACCGGCCAACTGGGGGCCGCAGAGAGGCTATAGTCACTTCTCCCAGCCCCCGCAAGTTTCTGCAGATTCGGGTGAACCTGCAATCGGAAGATCCCAATGCCACCGTTCGCCTCAAAGCACTCCGCGTGGACCTCGTCCCGCCGCTGGCCCTGAACACAGGTGCTGAGCTGGCCTTGCTGACTCCGCAGGGGCTGGAGCGCCCCTTGCACGATCTGGAGTCCGAGCCGCTGGACTATCGCCCTCCCCGCCAAGTCAACCCGCTGGAATTGCAGACCTATTCGTATTTCATCCGGGCGGCTGGGCCCGATCCGCAGCAGCCGGAGGTACAGGAGGGATTCGACGAAATCCTCATTCTCACCAAACAGCCAGCCACATTGCGAGGTGTGCGTCTCGGCGAGGTGCGGGTGGTTCGGGAAGCCTCTTCGCTGGACAGCTTGCAGACCGCAATCAAGGCCACGGAAACCCGTTTCACCGACTACTTCCAGCGGGTGCCGGGAGACAGCCTCTTCCGGAATGCCGAGGGACAGTCTCTGCAAATGCTAGCGCGGTCAGGTTCGGATTCGCTCTACTTTCGTCTGCCCTTTTCCCTCAACAAAGAGAACCGAGGGCAAACCCACGCCATTGCCGAGGTGCAGTTGGCCGTAAAAATGTACCGGGATGGGACAGAACTACACAGTTCCGTGCGCAATTCTCGAAACCCTGAAATGGACTTTCAGCAAGTCGAATTCAACGGTCAGGACGCCACTGAGCTAGTCGAACACAGCGCCGTCCGGATCAGTCTGGACCAGTCCACCGGCGAGTTGGTCCGCGTTTTGCAGATGAACCCCTTTGTCACGCCCAACGGAGACGGCGTCAACGATCAGTTGCAGATCGAATTCGCTCTGATCCAGATCCTGCAAGAGCGCCCCGTCGAAGTAGTGCTATACGACTTGTCCGGCCGGCTAGTCGGCCAAGCCGTCCAAGTGCAGGGGGGAAGGATGATAGAGAACATCGGCAAAGCAGGAGAACTGCAGTTCACTTGGAATGGACGCAGTCCGTCCGGGGCGCTGGTGCCTCCGGGAATCTACCTGTGCCGGATCCAAGTCGAAGCCGACCAGGGCGACGAGAAAGTCGTGCTTCCCATTCACGTGGTCTATTGAGTCGAGATCTATCGAGATAATTCCACTCGAGCCTAGATAGGAGGGTATTGTGCACAGACCATACGGCAGAAGTTTCGTATGTTTTTTTGCCCTGTGTGCCCTGCTCGCAGCGGAACCGCTCCAAGCCCAAGAAATCGGCACCCGCTTGGGGGAGCGGCGCGGCGGCGAGATTTCCTATGAATTGCAGGGTTCGGGAGTGCTTTTTGATGCCTTGGATCCCGCGGTCAAAAAGTGGTACGTCCCCCAGGAATTGTTCTACGAATTCCAGTGGCGTCAGTGGCAGTATTCCAACTACGCTCGCAGCCACTACCTCAGGTACGTGAACACCTCGCTCGAAGGGGACTATTTCTACGATCTCTACGGCAATTTCATCACCCGCGGCAAACTCGTATACGACTGGCGCGTCTCCACCCCCCAGGTGGCCGGGAATGCCCTGTTCAAGGGTAGCGAGTTCAGATCCTGGTTCAATAATTTAGTGATCGCCTCGGACTCGAAAGGCCAGTACTTCTACAGCCTAACCGTGGGCGACAGGATTCGGACGACGCTGACGCCCATGACCTTTTCCAAACCCAGCTTTACTGGTATGCAGTTCGATGTGGCCAGCGACAAGTACGAGTTCACCCTCCTTGCCTCGCGTCCCAGCGCGGCCGGAGCAGTCGGCGATCAGGGCCTCACCGGGGCCGGTGAGCGCTCCAATGATACCAATCTCCTAGGAGGTCGCGGCACCGTCCAGCTGGGTGATTTCGTCCAGTTGGGGACGACCTATGTCAGCGCGTTCAATGCGCAGACCAAGAATCAGGCCTTCTCGGGAAACCCGTTCAGGGGTACCTTGACCGAAGGCCAGAACAACGATGTATCGCGCATTGAAATCCGCCTGAGCGACGACTCGCCCGAAGACAGCGATGGCGGTGCGGCCTTCTTCCAAGAAGAGATCATCATCACCAATATCGACGGCAAGCGCTTTAGCAATCGCCGTCGTCTGGACGACAATACCATCCTCAACTTTTTCCCCACTATTCAGGGCGGCTTCCGCCAGGAAGGCTTCCTCTCGGCCGATGGCAGCGAAGTCATAACCCTGATATACGATCTGGAGGGTCCGGAGTACCGCCAGGCCTTTGGTCCGGCTCCCGATCGGATCAAGAGCGTCGAATTCGTGCTGCTGCTGGCCAATGACTATCGCATCGACCTGACCTCCAACCGCCAAGTGAACCAGAAACGCCAACCGGTGACGCTGTCCGAGGGCATTCCCGAGCGCACAATTCGCGCTCCGGGCAATGTCAAAGACGGCTCCAACCAGCGCTTTATCTCCCTTCAGTACGGGCTGCCCGTAGGCAATGAGATCTTCGGTTTTACCCTCGATGTGGAAAATGCGTACGGATTTTTCCTAGCGGGCGAATTCGCTCACAATCGACAACACAAGCGCTATCCACGCCGGCTGGAAACCGATGTGACCGAACACACGCCTTCTCTGGAGAGCGGGGACGCTTGGTTTCTGAATCTGTACAAACGGGCTCATCCGCTGTTCTTTTTTGCCGAAGCCTACAGCATGGATCCAAACTACAGTACTAGCACTTTCCTAGCGGGCATCCAGAACGATCTAGGACCGATCCTCTACGACGACAACCGCCAGTTTGTCTACGAATTTGTCGAGGACAACGACGACCAGGACCGCTTCCCCGACTGGTTCCGCCGCGGTTTCACCCGCGACACCGAAGTCTTTCCGGGCTGGGACGAGAACAGAGACTTCATCGTCGACTTCAACCAAAATGACAATCTCCGGCGTCCCAACACCATCCCCGACTACGAAGAGCCCTTCCTGCGCTACAGTTCGGATCGGCCGGATTTCCTCTTTGGGATCGACATGAACAACAACGGCATCGTCGATCGCTTTGAGAACGACACCCAGCCGGACTATCTCTACAAGCGGGATCGGCAGGGCTACAATATCTACGTCGGTTCCAGTCTGGGGCCCGACGCCCGTCTGAGCGTGGGCCGCCAACGCGAGCGGCAATTGGCAGATGATCGGCGGAACAAAAGTACCTATCTATTGCTGACCTACGAGAAAGATTTTCCGCGGCTAGGACGGCTGCAGTTCTACGACAATCTGCGCCGGGTTGAGGACGATATCCGCGACAACGTAATAGAATGGGTGCTCCGAGAAGGGTCGCGAGGAGATTTCGTGCCCTTCGAAGACCCCCTGCCCGCCCGCAATGCCTGGGCTAATACCCTCTACTTGGGCTACCGGTACACCGCGGACAACCTGCGTTTTGTCAATCGCTTCAAATACGAGTTCTTCCGCCAAGTGGACTTCGCCGAGCGGCCTTTCAAGCAGCAGCAGGCCATCCGGGAGATAGCCAGCCTATTGGGGATCATCAACAAGGCGGAATACACCTTTAACTTGGGCGCTCTGCGGCTGGAGCCGCGCTGGAAGAACGAGTTTTTGCGCTACCAGCCCACCCGCAAAGAAGACCAGATCCGCGTGGCCACTACCGAACTACGGGAGCTTTTGTCCCTGATAGGTCGCATTTCGATTCTATCCAGGACCACCCTGCAGGTCGGCCTAGAATACTTTTACGTCAACCAATTCAGAGAAATCCTCGAAAACGATCCGGTCCGCTCGGATCGCAATGAGCTGATCTACGCTCTCCAACTCACCAACAACGTGGCCTACTTGGGCTACGACTTGTGGGCCCAGGCGGGCATCCACATCGCCCGGGTCGATCGGAAGGCCGCGGCCAAGGCCCATACGGAGAGCAGCCTCTTTCTCACGCTATACGCAGGTTTTGGCGAGTGAATTTCGCTTCTCGGCGGAACTTGGAGGTAGTAGCGATCATGAAGAGACAGAAGAAGAGCCTGCTGCTCTGCGGCGTGCTGTCCCTGGTGGGTGCAGGCGCGCTCTCAGCAGAGGTCGCAACGTGGCGAGTGGGAGACGAGACGCATCCTTGGCAACTGGTCCCAGTGAGTGGGATCACTAGGTGGGGCCGGGGCTGGGCCTTGGAAATCCTCCAAGACGAGGACGGTAGCACTTGGCTCACTCCCGTCCGCCTAGACAGCACTTTGAACTTGGTCGCCTTGCTTGCCGAACGGGCCCAGAGGGGTGAGTACGGTACAGATATCGCCATTATCCCCAGCGAGGCGGGAGTCCGCATAGAAGTGGCTGACCCCTTCAATACCACGGCTTACGGGGGGACCAAAGAAAATAGAGCCAAGATGGCCGACGGCGATCTGTTCACTGCCTACGGTCTCACCACCCGAGACGCCAATGCCCGCTTCGATCTCCGCTTTCAGGGCTACTACTACATCCATCGGATCGTTTTCCAGCCGCGCCCCAGCGTGCCTGAGGCGACCATGCGGGATTACTGGGTGCGCTACGGGAATGCCGCGCACATCAGCAACAACAGACTGAGTGTCTTTCCCTTTGTGATCCCTCCCCAAGTCGGCCAGCAAATACCCGTGATCAAGGATATATCTCTGGAGCGACCACTGCTGATGGGGATGGTGGACATTCTCTCCCGCCATCCACCCGGCGAGTACTGGGAAATCGCCGAGGTGGAAATTTATGGAGATGGGTATCCCACGGATGGTTTCTACGCCTCAGAGATAATCGACTTGGGCGTGAATCCGCCCGGCGTGCGGCGCTATGCCCAGCAGTGGGATCGGTACAAGCTAAAAGACCGCACAGAAGTAGAGAGCCAGTTTCCCGGCCAAGGGAGCAATTCGGTCATCTGGGGCAAGGTGCGCTGGAAAGCCCGCCGCCTGGGAGAGGGAGGGGACGTGCGCATTCAGTTCCGCGCCGGAAACTCCTTGGACACCCATATTTATCAGCGACGAGTAGGGAAGGATGAGGTCGATATACGGGACGAAAATGGCCGTACCTTGGACGCGTTCAGTTGGGCGAATCTCAACTCGCTGGTGCGGGTGCCAGAGCACAACCTACCCTACAACGAGATGGGTGCCCCTTTGGGGAGTGATGGCCCCAAAGGCTGGAGTTTTTGGTCGGCGTCGCTACGCTACGAGGATGGCTTGCTTGATGAGACGCGGCCAGCAGAAGAGAGCGGCATCCTGCTGCCCTTGCCCGCTCAGACCCGCTATCTGCAATTTCGCATCTTCTTCGACAGTTTGCAGCACAGCGCGGTGCTCTTCGACTACCTCGAGTTCGAATACGATGTCCCCGTAGTGGGCCAAGGAATCCGCGGCGAAGTCTTTCCGCCCCAGGCACTCTTGGGCGAGGAGACCACGTTCCGCTATTTTCTCAAACCCTTCTTTGATTCAAACGACCAAAGGGGCTTTAACCGCATCGAGATCGCCGTGCCTAGCCCAGGCACTAAGATCCAGACGCTCAAGGTGGACGACCAGCCTTGGGTAGAGATACCAATGGCAGCCACCGAGGGGGTGGAACCGCAGCGGCTGCCGCCAGAGCCCGGCGGACTCGATTCACTGGGGCAGTTCGCCCAGACCATTGTCTTGGACTCGGACCGTAGTTCCAGCAAGCTGTTGGTGAAGCTGCCGTCCCTCGACGCGGCCGATTTTCCGCCGGGACAGGAGCGGAATATCGAGATCGTCTTCACCTCAACCCTCTTCAACGGCTCGTGGCAGTTCACCAGCGCGGTGTGGAACGACGCCGAAGAGGGAGGACAAGTCATCCCCCAGCCCACGGAACCCGGGGATGCCAGTCCCGAATTGAGTACGGACGCATTCACCGTAGTGGCAGAAAGTTTAGGGGGTCTCATCAATAGACCCTTAGTGGCACCCAATCCCTTCACGCCCAACGGCGACGGGATTAACGACGAAGCCCTAATCACTGTTGAACTCTTTCTGGTCTCCGAGCCCATAGAACTCACCGTCGACCTGTACGACCTGTCGGGGCGTCGGGTGCGAAGCCTAGGCCACGGGCGGCACGGGGCTGGTGTGGTCGAGTTGCGCTGGGACGGTCGGGACGACAAAGGATGGATGCTGCCCCCCGGAATCTACCTATATCACATAACAGCGGATGCGGACGACAAACTCAAAAGGCAGACCGGGATCTTGGCCATGCTCTATTGAGATACTCCCGGACGCGATCAACTCCGAATAGGATAATCTGCTATGCATAGAATACACTGCGTCCTTTTGCTGGCACTGGGATTAATCAGCTTGACCGCGAGTTGTGCCTATCACTACTATGCCGGCAATCTGCGGCCGATGGACGAAGCCGTTCAGGGCGAGGGCAAGAGGATCACGGACGACGGCTCCGTCATTTTCACCGCGGGGCGTCTGGAAATCCAATTGCGCCCCATGAACGACGAAGAATTGAACCGCCAGTTCAGCGTGGCTACAGAGCAGGGGACCAACCCCTATACCTACGGCCGAACAAAGGTCTTCAGGACGGACCGGACTCCCAGCCGCTTTACGGTCTTCCGGTTGAGCGTGAAGAATTACGCCTATCCCAAGGTCCATATAGACCCCACTAGCCTCTACATTGAGACCGACAACGGCCGCAAGTACTTCGCGCTTAGTTTTGCACAACTCAAAATTTACTACCGGAGCTTTTCCCTAGGGGGATCGGGTGGTGGGGCAGCCAGTAGCGGGGATAGAAGTCGGGGCATGCGCCGGGGCGGAGAGTACCACATCTGGCAGGAGCGCCAGAGCATTCTCAGGCGCACCTTGTTCGCCGACGAGATGATCTTCAGCGGCCAAGAGCAAGAAGGATATATCGTTTTCAAAACCCTAGCTCCTGATGTCGCCAAGCTAACCGTCCACATTCCCAATATCGCCGTGCGCTTCGATTTTAGGGACCAACCCATTGAGACGATTGATGTCACCTCCCGATTCGAGCGGGACATCGGACGGGAGTATCCAGACGG
>JAPOYQ010000406.1:8228-14236 GCA_026706505.1 Gemmatimonadota bacterium | reverse complement strand
AAGGTCGCCCGCCCGAAATTTCTTTCCCTCAAGAAATACTTCGCCCCGGATAATTGTGATGCAAATAGACCTCTCAGTCTTGGGGCGAACTGTATGCGCCATAGTGGTCTTCTTCTAAGGCCACGTTACCCGTTGACCACATGCGGACGTTTTTCCACGCCCACTCTGATAGAGGCGGCCATTCCCTTAGCAAAATATGGTTGTGCACCTCACAATAGACGGTGAAGAAGATGTAGGGTCCACTTTGGCGTCTGCTGCTAGTTTAATGCACCAAAGTTAGTTTTTCTTGGTATAGCTGCTCGCCGGCACGGAGGTTGATAAAATAGACTCCCGATGCGGTCCGTTGCCCCGTCCGATCGCGTCCGTTCCACACAACAGAGTAATTCCCTGCTTGGCGATATTCGTTAGAAATAAGCGTGTGGACGCGCTGCCCCAACATATCGTAGATCGAGAGGGAGACCGCCGTCGGCTGAGGGAGATTAAATCGAATGGTTGTAGAGGGGTTAGAGGGATTGGGCGCAACGCTTAGGGTGGTTGCGGCAGCGGACGGACCGGTTACAGCTACAGATTTGGCAGTACTCCCATTAATTGTGCCCCCTGTAGAGGTGATCGTATATCCATTCTTATTGATGGAGAGACCGGACTCGATGGTTAGCGTTCTTCCAGAGGGAACGGTTATATTTCGGTGTAAGGTGATTGCTTCGCTGCTACCGGTGAAGGCGGACCAATCTTGGTCAAAATCCAACCTCCCGTCTCCGGCTCTACCGGGTGCTGTCGTCATATAGACGCCGCCGGCCTTGTCCCCCCATTCGAGCGTACGGCGCTTCGTTTCCGCTCTACCCGATTCGTAATACATAGTGTTATTTTTGTGTTTAGGATTGCTATGCCAAATCCCCGTAGAATGCCCTAGCTCGTGGGTCATCACATCCCGGAAATCTTTGGGTTGCGCTACCGTCCAAGAGCTTGGATACGTCGCAGAAGTACTCCAAGTGTAGCGATTGCTGAGCCTGATATCCGAGACCACCACTCCCCCTCGTTTCTTCGGATAAGTTGCGGTAGCTGCTTTGCCTCCTGGCCCACCGAAAGCGTCAAACGTCACCGTACTCCACGAATCAGATATATTGCGCCTTCTACTGGTCGCGGTGCTAGCTACTCGAAACTTAATATGGCCATCTTCAATGCGATTCCACTCGGCGACGCAGGCATTCATCGCGGTTCGCAAGTCACTGAACGGAATCGGGTTGCCGTCTTTATCTATCGCCCCATCTGGATTAATGTGAAAGGTGATGGTAAGCGGTGGTGGGTGATGGCGCGCGCTTGTAACCGCATAGAATTGGCCGTCCAAGTGATACCCGACTGCAGAGGTGGCTTTCGCCGCGCGCTTTCCACTGGCGGCACGCACCTTAGCCAACTGGTATTCAATAGGAACCATCTGGACGCCCAACGTCGAGTTTTGCTTGCTATCGACCCGTTTAATGGCCTCTTTGAAGTCGGTAACATTCGTACTGGTTCCCGCCACCGTATCCCCGATTAGGTCGATTTTGCCGCGGAAATCCCCTGTGACTTGGTATCTATCGCCTCTGCGTACCAGCAGGAAGAGCGCCTGTTCGCCTTGTATGAAGACGGGTCTGAAGTCGGAGTACTCTTCGGTTGCTAGTCCGTTTGATCCTGGGGAACCTTCAAAGTGGTCCACGACAACGGTTGTACGGGTATCATTACCACCCCCCTTGATGAACTCTTGGATGCGTATCGTCGTTTCCCGCCGGACGTCCCCGGTTCCATTTTCATCATAGACCGACGTTTTTTCTACCGTGCCAATCACCACCAGATCGGACTGCTCGATCATGGCCTCAATGGGTTGGGCTTCATAGGTTTCAGCAAAATGGGGCACGGATCCTACCAATAGAAGAAGGGCCCTACGATGGTCAACTGCATTTGCCGTTTCATTTTCTTCTCCTTATGGGTGATAGGGTTTAGCCGCGCGGCGAACCCTGCGAAAAGGGCTACGTAGGCTAGCTCAACCACGAGCCACGCCCTGCTTGCAGCGGTGCATCACGGTCAAGACGGTGTGGGACACTTCGGCCAGCGTCGCCCCTTCAACGAGTCGGACGGCCACCACGATCAGCGTCCAACCGACCAGGGCAAGTAGGAGGCCGCCGGCCATGCCGATACATCCGGCGATGGCACCCCTAACGGTGGTGAGGGTGTGCTTCAAGTACTTGACAAGCCCATGCGCGTCCACGGATGAGGATGCAAGCTGGTGGGCTATGCCGTTGTTTTCCTCGCGTATTAACATGGGCGGTCTCCTTCTGCTCGGCTTGGTCCAGCCAGTGCCAGAAAAGCATGGCGGACGGTACGCGCGAGCGGGGTCGTGAGTTCCCTCAAATGGTACTAGCGGCGCGACACGATGCCCCACCGCTTGAAGCTAACGGCCTTCATAGGCCCTGCTTGCTGGCGAGCGATTACTCAGCGACGTCTTAAGCTGCCCCCAGCTTTTCTGCTCTACGGAGGTCGGCCAATCCCTTGTGATAATTTGGCCGCCTATGTGGGCTTCTTTGAGCAGGCCAAAGTTCCAACTCTCAACTTCGTCTGTGAGATTCGTGATATAAACAGGTCCTACCCCGACCTCAAACACTTCGTCCCATTCGGCCGCAAAGGCCGTTGCAAAAAAGCGGAAAAACCTCTGTGTGGGTGCTACTTGAAAAGGAACGTCCCAACAGCACTCCCAATTCGGCGGATCGGTATCGTCCGGCCAACGGGCGTTGACGAGTACCCACCATATAGACACAAAGGACAAATGATCTGGTAAGGGTAAGTCCCAAAAAGTTCCTTGGGATGCCTCAAAGTCATACACCAGCCAATCCGTCTGATCCGGATCTAGCGGTATCGGCTCCTCGCGAAACGGCCTATCCCACTCCTGTGCTAGGTGACCCTCCGCCACGGTATCCGGTTGCTCGAGGTAGCGAAAGACTTGCGCTCCTTCTTTTCTTAGGTAGAGCGTATCGGGTAGAAACCCATTCCAGTCCTGTCGCACGACGAAATACGACCGCTCCTGCAACTGAACTTGGCCGATTACCTCCGTTGAAACGGTCTCCTCAAGCCGGAGGGTGTCTGGGTATCGGACGTCATATTTCTGAAACACCCAGCGGTTGCCTACTTCTAACGGGAAGAAATCGCCTTCCTCGGCTTGGGCCGTGCCCATGCAGCCTGCAACTAAGGCTCCCAATGCGATCCATTTAAGTGCCATTCTCCTACTCCTCATCGCGCTTGCTGGTATCGAGCGATCATCTGAGCATCTGATAGATACATCGATGAATCTCCTTTGATGTAAAGATAGCGACCGCCGAGGTGCTTTTGTATCGGGTGATGACCTGATTTTTTGCCGATTCTTATCGGGTGATGACCTGATTTTTTGCGAAAATGCCTGATGTTGGCTTGTGGCCGAAGTTTGGTGAGCTTGTCGGTGTGCCTGCGGCCGGTCAACCGCCCGTCAGGACATAGACCACTTGCAAATCGACGTTGCTACAAGCCGATTTTAGAGTGTAGGTACAAGGTGATGACTAGATATCCGCCGAATAAGACGTTAGAGCTTGGCGTAGGCAGACTGCTGAATCATGGAAAGAAGGAGGGTAGAGACGATGGTTTTCTTGCTTCCTGCGGTTGTCTATTGGGGCCTACTAGTGATTCGTGGCTGCTGTATTGGAGACGTCTTGACCGCTTAGAGCGGCTCGTCCTCTCCATCCATCAATCCTTCTCTGATCGCGTACGCTGTCAATGCGGCCACGCTGTGCAAATCGAGCTTATCCATTATATGCTGGCGATGGGTACCGATGGTCTTTTTGCTCACATGGAGTTCTTCGGCTATTTGTGCGGTTGTTTTTCCTGCGGCGACACACCGCAGCACTATGCGCTCACGCGATGTCAGGGGAGAAGGTTTGTTGTGGGTGGAAGAGTTATGAGCTCGATCGGGGACGATGGGGTTGGTCAATTGCGAACTCACGTACTGGCGGCCGGCCTGTACTTCCCACAGCGCTTCCACTAATTCGTTGATGAAATTCGTTTTCAGCAGGTACGCCGAGCCTCCCGCCTCAAATAGGCCATCCACAAAACGCTTATCCGCGTGTTCCGACAACGCGACGAACTTCACCCGAGGATGCGTGGCATGTATCTGGCGCGTCACCTCGATGCCGCTCAGGTCAGGCAGACCTACATCTACGATCACAATGTCGGGTTGATAAGCGGGGATCAAGTCGATAGCCGTGCGACCATCGGAAGCCTCGCCAACGACCTCAATCTCGCTTTCTCGTTCGAGCCGCGTGTGCAGCGCTTGGCGCACCATAGTGTGGTCTTCCACTAGAAAAACCTTCATGGTCATGGGGAATAGCCCTCCTCTTCAGCCAAGGAACTCGGAAGCGTTAGTAGGCAGCGCGTGCCTTTGCCGGGCGTCGATTTGATGGTCAAATGGCCACCGATATGGAACAGATGCTCTCGAATACTGAACAGACCGAAGTGGTTGGCTTGGTCCATGCGATCCAGATACGCGACATCAAAGCCCTTGCCCGTGTCTTCAACCACCACCTGCAACTGAGTTGCATCCCGCCGCAAGGAGACAGTGGATTGGTCTGTATTGGCGTGCCGAGCAATATTTACCAGCAACTCGCGAACGGACCTGTACAATAAGCCGCGTATGTCGTGGTCGTGTATCTCCCACTTATCCTCGACTTCCACGCGCACGGTCAACCCATACTGGGAATAGAGGAGGTCGCCGAGGGCCTCTAGGCCGGGTGCGAACCCCATGCTGTAGAGCACGGGCGAACTGCTGTCGAAGGTCGTGGACCGGATGAGATGAGCCATCTCGTCAAGGTTCTGATCCAATGCGTCGAGCAAGGTTTCGCGTTCGGCGTCGGCGGCGTGACGCAGTGCATTGACTTCGACTTTTGACAGCACCAGCATCTGTCCGATGGAATCGTGGAGGTCGGCCCCAAGGCGCACCCGCTCGCGCTCTCTGTCGATTAAGAGCTTGGCCGCCAGCGTCTGCAACTTCTGGATATGTCTCTCCATGCGCTTGTGTTTGCTGATTTTGCGGATGATGCCTTGATAGCCTATGGGGATACCGTCTACGGTTCGCCGAACCGAGGCGGTTATTAGCGAGTCAAATCGGTGACCGGTGCGGGTTCTAAAAGCCGCGGCAAAGTCGCGCACGAACTCTTTCCGCTCAATCTCTTCCTGAAACCGCTTGTAATCGTCTAGGCTCGCGTAGAGGTTACTAATCTTCGAGTCGATCAAGTTGGAGCGTTCGTAAGCAAATAGGATACTGGCGGCATGGTTGGCATCGACGATGGTCCCATCCCACTCGGCGATGAAGAGGGCATCTGGCGACGCTTCAAACAGGCCGCGATAGAAGTCTTGGCCGCGCCTCAATTTTCTTAGCTTAGGCTTGCGCATGGATACTGGCCTTGTGATTGGGGCGTCCTGCTCTTAGGCCCATTGGCCAACTCAAATTAGGTAGTGGTTGCGTTTGAAATTAAGGTGTGCCACGCGCTCCACGATGAGTCCTAAAAGACAGCTCTAGAACCCTTTAAGATAAGGATTTAACGTGATCTTTCTGTGATCATAGAGGCCGTTATTATGATTTTTCTGTGATTTTTTTCGAAGACGAACAAAAAAACGAAAAGCGCCCCAACTCACCGTGAGGATCGGAGCGCTTTTACATACCCTAAATTTCAAACACAACCACTACCGAAAATTATGTCGGTGATTCTCTCTCCGTCAACTTCTGCCATGCGGCCCGCGCCGCTCGATAGCTTTCCTGCGTATCCACATCCACGAAGATGCCTTCGTCCTCGACGGGTACTTCGATGACGTTGGCTGCGTTTCTTGCCAAGACCGGTCGCGCCCCCCGGTCGCCGGTCAACGCGAGCAAGGCATCGCGATAGGCGCTGCCGATAGCTACTGGATGGCCGCGTCGCCCGTCGCGCACCGGCACGGCGATGGACTCTCTACTTTTC
>JAPOYQ010000406.1:3418-8218 GCA_026706505.1 Gemmatimonadota bacterium | reverse complement strand
ATCTGCGGCATATCCCCTAGGGCAAAGAGATACCCTTGCTCGCCGACTGCCGCTTCCACGCCCACTCTGATAGAGGCGGCCATGCCCTCGGCAAAATCGGGGTTGTGTGCCAGCCGCACGGGATAGCTGCTCAACGCTTCCTCTACCTCTGTTCGCTGATGCCCTGTCACTACGATTACTTCACTCAAACCCACCTCGCAGATTCGCTCCACCACGGCTTGAAGGACGCATTGGTCCTTCCAAGGCAGTAGCAACTTATTGGCACCCCCCATCCTGGAGGAACTTCCCGCCGCTAGTACGATTCCGCTAAGGTCTGCAAATCTGGTCATCTCAATCCGTCACTCCGCCGCGTTGGCTTATTTGATTGACAAAGACGGGCAAAATTTTTTAATATCCACCTCCGCGTCACTCGCTTCTGGCCTTTAACAAAAGCATCGGTCCATGCAGCTTACAGGTTCTCATACCTTTAGCGCTCCGAGGCAAGTCATGTGGGACTTGCTCAACGATCCCGAGGTGTTGGCGCGCATTACTCCAGGCGTCGATACCTTGGAGCAGACCGGCCCCGGCCAGTACCAAGCCGTGCTGCACATCAAAATGGGACCGATCAACAGTACCTTCAACGGTGCGCTGCAAGTAGTAGATAGCAAGGAGCCGGAAAGCTATCGCTTGATCATCGACGTCGATGGCAAGATCGGCCAGATCGCGGCCGAGGGCCACGTCCGGCTCGCCGACCAAGATCACGAGACGACCACGGTGGAAGTCGAGGGCGGCTCGCAGTTGACGGGTCGGTTGGCGAGCATGGGTCAGCGCCTGCTCTCGGGCGTGGCGCGGATGTTTACCAATCAGTTTTTCAAGGCGCTGGAGCGCGAAGTGGCGATTAGGAATTAGGAATTTCCGGCCCCAATTCCTAATTCTCAATTCTTAATTCGATTCAATAGGAGGTGGCTATGTCAGTAGCAATCAAGGTCACTGTCAACGGCCAGACCCACGAGCACGAGGTGGAGCCGCGCCAGATGCTCGTCAGCTATTTGCGCGATGAGTTGGGCCTGACGGGCACGCACGTTGGCTGCGACACCAGCAACTGCGGTGCCTGTACCGCTATCGTCGATGGCCAAGCCGTCAAGGTCTGCACCATGCTCGCGGCGCAAGCCGACGGCGCGGAGATAACGACCATCGAAGGGCTTGCGGCCAACGGCACGCTGCATCCGTTACAGGAAGCCTTCCGCGAGACCCACGGCTTGCAGTGCGGCTTTTGCACGCCCGGCATGATCATGGCCGCTTGGCAGTTGCTAGAGCGCAATGCAACGCCGAGCGACGCGGAGGTCCGCCACGCGCTCGAAGGCAACTTTTGCCGCTGCACGGGCTACGACAACATCATCAAGGCGGTCCAACACGCCGCCGAAAGCGCATAGGAGGCCGCTATGGGAGTCATAGGACAATCCGTCAAGCGCGTCGAAGACCAGCGCTTTATCACCGGCAAGGGCCGCTACACCGATGACATTGCCCTGCCCAACTCGACCTTTGCGGCGCTCGTGCGCAGCCCGCATGCCCACGCCGCGATCAATAACGTCGATACGACGGCCGCAGCCTCAGCCGATGGCGTGGTCGCCGTCTTCACAGGTGCCGACCTTGAAGCTGCTGGCGTCGGCGGCCTGCCCTGCGGCTGGCAGGTGGATTTCAAGAGTGGCGAGACCATGAAGGAGCCAGCCCATCCGGTGTTGGCTGCGACCAAGGTGCGCCACGTCGGCGACCCGGTTGCCATCGTCTTGGCCGAGAGCCGCGAACAAGCTGCGGATGCCGCTGAGTTGGTGGCCGTGGATTACGAAGTTTTGGACGCGGTCGTCGCGGCAACCCAAGCGACGGCAGAGGGCGCGCCGCAGTTGTTTGACGATGTGCCCAGCAACACGCCCTTCGACTGGGAACTCGGCGATCAAGCGGCAACGGACGCGGCCTTGGCCAGCGCCGCGCACGTCACCACGTTGGAGTTCGACAACCAACGGCTCATTCCCAACGCGATTGAACCGCGCTGCGCTATTGGCGATTACGACGGCGCGCGCGACCACTACACGCTCTACACCTCGTCGCAGAACCCCCACGTCATTCGCCTGCTGATGACGGCGTTTGTTCTGGGTTTGCCCGAGCACAAGGTGCGCGTGGTGTCGCCGGATGTGGGCGGCGGCTTTGGCTCGAAAATTTTTCACTACGCCGAAGAAGTCCTCGTCACGTGGTGTTCCCGCCAGATTGGCCGTCCGGTCAAGTGGACCGCCAGCCGCAGCGAGGCATTCCTCACCGACGCCCACGGCCGCGATCACCACACTAGGGTTGATCTCGGCCTCGACGTCGACGGGAATTTCGTCGGCCTGCGGGTCAAGACTGTCGCCAACTTGGGCGCGTACCTATCGACGTTTGCGCCGTGCGTGCCCACGTATCTCTACGGTACGCTTTTGCAGGGGCTGTACACGACCCCTGCGGTCCACGTCGATGTCACTGGTGTCTTCACCAACACCACGCCAGTTGACGCTCTGCGCGGCGCGGGTCGTCCCGAGGCCACGTACGTCCTCGAGCGCACGATCGAGCAGGCCGCCTTGGAGACGGGCCGAGACCCGGCCCAACTGCGGAGCCAGAATTTCATCCCGGCCTTTGATGGTGTGGAGCAGGAAGGCTATCAGACCCAAGTGGCCCTGCAGTACGACAGCGGCAACTACGGGGCCGCGCTCGAAAAAGCCCTCGCGGCCATCGGCTACGACGGGTTGCGCGCAGAGCAAGCACAGGCTCGCGCCGCTGGGAATGGCCGCCATATCGGCATTGGCTTTTCGACCTATATCGAGGCCTGCGGCATTGCGCCCTCAGCCGTGGTCGGCGCATTGGGTGCGCGCGCTGGCCTGTTTGAGAGCGCGGGTGTCCGCGTCCAGCCCACCGGCAAAGTCACGGTCTTCACCGGCAGCCACTCGCACGGTCAGGGCCACGAGACGACCTTCGCCCAGGTGGTGGCCGACGGGTTGGGCGTGGGGATCGAAGACGTGGACATCATTCACGGCGACACCGAGTCCGTGCCCTTTGGCATGGGCACGTATGGCTCGCGCTCGCTGGCCGTCGGCGGCACGGCCATCGTCAAGAGCATGGACAAGATTAAGGAGAAGGGGGCCAAGATCGCGGCCCACTTGCTCGAAGCCGCGGAGGAGGACCTCGAATTTGCCGAGGGCAGTTGGACGGTCAAGGGCACGGACCAGTCGATCGCCTTTGGCGAGGTCGCGCTGGCCGCGTATGTGCCGCACAATTTTCCCGAAGGGCTGGAGCCAGGGCTGGAGTTTACCAGCTTCTACGACCCGGCCAATTTTACCTTTCCCTTCGGCGCTCACATTGCGGTCGTGGAAGTGGATGCCGAGACCGGCGTAGTCGCGGTGCGGCGCTACGTCGCGGTTGACGACGTGGGCAATATCGTCAATCCCATGATCGTCGAAGGCCAAGTCCACGGCGGCATTACGCACGGCATTGGCCAAGCCCTGTTCGAGGAGGCTGTGTACGACGACAGCGGCCAGCTCATTTCTGGCTCGTACATGGACTATGTCCTGCCGCGCGCCGACGATCTGCCTTCCTTTGAAACCGACCACACTGTCACGCCCTGCCCGCACAATCCCCTCGGCGTCAAAGGCGCTGGCGAGACCGGCACGATTGGCTCGCCGCCGGCTATTGTCAACGCCGTGCTCGACGCCTTGTGGCCGTTGGGCGTGCGCGACCTGACGATGCCGCTGACGCCGCAGAAGGTGTGGCAGGCCATCCAACAAGCCAGCTAAGGAGAAGACGACCATGATACCTGTCGCGTTTGACTATCATCGTCCCTCTTCAGTAGATGAGGCGATTGAGCTCCTCTCGGACGACGCCAAGCTCTTAGCTGGCGGTCACAGCCTGTTACCGGCCATGAAGCTGCGCCTGTCGTCACCGGGCGCGCTGATCGACATTGGCCGGATCGCCGAACTCAACTACATCAGAGAGGACGGCGGCACCATTGCTATTGGTGCGACCACTACCCACCATCAGATCGAGTCCTCGGACTTGGTGAGTGCCAATGCCTCGGCCTTGGCCCAAGCGGCCTCGGTCATCGGCGATCCGCAGGTGCGCAACAAGGGCACCATTGGCGGCTCGCTAGCCCACGCCGATCCGGCGGCTGACTACCCGGCTGCGATTTTGGCGCTGGGGGCCGAGATTGTCGTCAGGGGACCCGACGGTGCGCGTTCGATCCCGGCGGACGAGTTTTTCATCGATCTATTTTTGACCGCGCTCGCGCCGGACGAGATCATCACTGAAGTGAGAGTCCCGGCCGCGGACAAGTCGGCGTATGTCAAGTTTCCGCATCCAGCCTCGCGCTTTGCCGTAGTGGGCTGCGCTGTCGCCTCGGCCGGAGGCGCGGTCAAGGTGGCCTTTACGGGCGTGGCCAATGCGGCCTTCCGCGATAGTGGAGTTGAAGAGGCCCTGAGCGGCGGCTTGAGCGAGGAATCGATTGCTGCTGCCGCCGCGCGGGCGGCCGATGGACAGGAGGTGCTCGCCGACCACTTTGCTGGCGAAGAGTACCGCCGCCACTTGGCCAAGGTTTTCGCCCGCAAGGCGCTTGCGGCTATTGCTTGAGTGCCGTCGTACCTAACAGGAATAGCCCCCGGTGCTCGACCTGCATCGGGGGCTATTTCTATGTGGTGAGTCACTCAGCGACGACTAGATTTCAAAGGAACCTACTACCGGCATTATTGGTCTAAGTCCTATATACTCAGACCCCACATGTCCGGCTACGACCCCCAATGAAACAAA
>JAPOYQ010000406.1:0-3408 GCA_026706505.1 Gemmatimonadota bacterium | reverse complement strand
TTCACGCCTGATGCGTAAGAAGCAAAACCTACGCAGTCCAAGAGTGCAACCGATTTGCGAGCCTTTTGACGGTCGTGATATTACGGCCACCCAAATCCATTACTGGAGATGGATAGATGATCCGTCGGATTGCTGGAGAGAACTGGTGTACTAAGCTTTGTGTTGGAAGCCTTCTTGTTTTTGGCTGGCCCCTTGCGGCTTTTTCTATTGAACTGGGGGCGCAGTTTGGTGTTGTATCGTCTCTTGCAGATAAGGATAGCCGATTTATCACCATAAGCATACCTTCGACACGCGCGCTCTACCTCAAGTGGTTCCCTAGCCAATACGCCGCTTTTGGCCCCTATGCCTACTTGGGTTATACCTGGAGTAATGACGACTATCCCAACCCCTGGTATCGGAAGCTAGGAGGGATCGTGTCCTATTACCCGCGAGGGCATAACCAAGATGGGTATTATATAGAGGGGGAAATAGGTGGATACTTTCCCAGTGGGGATAAAGATGCCACTGTGGGAATTGGATTGGGCTACCAGACGATGAAAGAGCGACCCTTTGTCTGGCAGGTCAAGATTGATTACAGCCGATGGGTTGATGGCAACTACAACGAGATCGGGTTGAGCTTAGTACTCGGGAGAAGAGGCGGCCTCGACCCATAAAGCCCGATCGTCCTAGACGATCAAGATTAGGCCCATAAAACAAGTGTGTTTATGTCCGCCTTTTTTCATAATATCCACCTATTTCTGTCCAATTTCAGAGGCCGTCTGTTTTGACGAAGAAGCTCCGTTCAACAGATCGTAGGCCAAGCGCCGCGCACGGACCCAAAATGCCGTTGCAACGAGGGAAATGCCTCGTGTGTCGGGTCGGGTTGTACGGGAACGGACTGTTGTCTGTCGAGATAGAGGCAACCCACTTCGTCCGCAGGCAGTGCGGTTAGCAATCTACCGGCCCGCTCCATTGCCGCGCACCACTGCCGCTTCATATCCAATAGGGTCTGGGGGACCGCCAAGTATAGCCGCTGGATTTCCTCTTGGGTAAAAGCTGCGTTGCGATTCAACTGGTCTAGTAAGAAATCCGGCGTATATCCCTGATCTTTCCCACAGGCCGCCCAGCACAGCGCTCCCAATGAGAGATAGCTGCTGTCCAAGTGCAGAACGTCGATGAAATCGCGCGCCTCTCGGCGTCCGGCCAAAGCCAACACCTTGTTGGTGGCCGCGTCGGCTCGGTGCAGGCGGTAACCGCAAAGTTCGTCTTGTTCAACGGGAAAGAAGCGGAAGGCGGAATCCTGTGCCCACTCCAAGCGAAGGGACTGCCCTTCCTTCGCCGCGATTGCCCTGAGATAGGCTGGCTGCCGCAAAATCCATTCGATCGCAAAGCCATTCGCGTCTAGGACGGCAACGTCGAACTCGGCACTCCGCGCGACGCAGTCTTCCACGTCGTGGAACATATCTAAGTCATCGGAAAAACGCGGACTGTCGGGAATTTGGTGCAGGACCGTAGCACCAGCTACATAGCTCTCTGGACTGCGGTTTTGCGCTAACAAACGCAGGATGGATTGCTGAAATGCGCTTAAGGGCATAGGCGGGCGGCCAAGATAAATCCCTGCCGACCTCCGTGCAGACGCAAGCCGCGGGCGATCTCGGGTATATCTGCGACGCCGATTTCCAAATCCCGGCGCAAATACCAGAAACAGCGGGGGTAGTAGTCGGCAAAGGCTTGGCGGGCGAGTTGCAGACGCTCGATCTCGCTCAGCGTATTTTTGCGTTTTGTATGCACGGTGAAGGAAGGATACGCCGCTCAATCAGGGAAAAGACGGTCCACGGCCAGCGTCCATCCCGGAACCGCTGGCTCGGCCGCTGCCTGCTCGCCTCGCCGGTATGCGATCGGCTCATCGGGATTTATTGACTTGTAACATCTTACCACATCCTCACTCATCAAATCCACATCCCAAACGACCAGCGTCCCAGCGGCGAAATAGTCCGCCCGCTTTTGCGCCATCTCCTGCTCGGCCGTCGAACCATAATCGCTCTCGCTGCGGACCTCAACGGCGAAGACGGGAGACCCTTTGAGAAACTTCATCGTTAGTTCACCCGTATAGAACGCCGCGTCCGGGCTGAACGACTGGCGTTCGGGAAGATCGACGATAAAGCCGACATTATCCGCGAAGGCGTACCCGTTGCGGGTGCGCTGTGCGTATTCCCGCAAGCTGGCGAAAATCTCGCCCGCCGCATACCCCGGCAATCCTCCGGTCGGCGACATAAGTACTAATTCCCCTTTGACCAGTTCGGCCTTGCCATTTTCTGCTACGTGGCGCAGGTCATCTAGAGTGGCTGCAACGTTGGTCATAGATCAGACATATCCTGCTATAAGGTCTTATGTGTACGATACATTAGAACAATGACAGGAGCAAGGTTTTGTCGTACAACTTAATCCCGAGTCAACTGACTTCCGTCTCGTATATAAAAATCGCTTCGATCGGCGCGGAAAACACGTGGGCGATTTTAAATGCCAGCGGCAGACTAGGATCGTATTTGCCCTTTTCTAGGGCGTTCACCGTTTGCCGCGAGACCTCTAGACGCTCCGCGAGATCGGCTTGGGTCCAGTCGCGCTCGGCGCGCAACACCTTTAGGCGATTTTTCATCGGTAGCGGAGATGGCCGACGGTAACGGAGACCACGAAGGTAAACGTCATCAGCAAAATGATATCTGAGACTTCTGCATCCGTTATGAATTTTGCAGTTACCATCAGCGAATAACTAAAACTGCCGACGAGCGCGACGCCCATAGCTATAGCCAGTGCATCGAGTTGGATTTTGCGCTGTAGCTCATCCATGGATTTCAGGTGGCGCAAATACGACAAGATCATGCCGATGCCGATGCCCGCGTTGAGGACGATGGCGATAGCGGAGATCAAAGCAGAGGAATGCCATTCGTATAATATCGCTTTGTCGGCCAACACCATCGTCATTGACCAAGCAAAGGTCCAACAAAGAAAACGAATTGTGTTTTTTCCACTGCCGCCAGTAAGACAACTCAAATTGACCATTGGCTTCTTCATAAGTCTGCGATCCTTTCCATAAAGTAAAGTTTGCTTTACTAAAGAACATAATTCTGAAAAATCGTAATGTCAAGCGTATTTTACAAAAAGATTGGCATATTTGTCTTTTTGGACGGTACTTTGCAAGGTTTGTTCAGGTAAGGCGTCTTGACTTGTGCGACTAAAAAGGACAATATCGGCGGGCGTTGAGAAGCGGTTGAAGTTCAGCCGGGAGTTTGGTCGAGTCATGTCCATGCAGGCGGACCAGTCCGTCTTCACAAAGGAACAAACAGCGATGTCCACGATACAGACGATGTCACAGAGTGATCTCAGAGCCTAATCCCAGAAGTACTTGCCGGGAGGAGTAGGTGCTTCGGC
>JAPOYQ010000013.1 GCA_026706505.1 Gemmatimonadota bacterium | reverse complement strand
GGTCGCCGAGGTTGAGGATTTTGGGCGTCGCCCAAGCCTGCATACTCATCATGCCGTCGAGGAGCGAGGTTTCCACGTAGTGCCCGGTGCCAGTGCGCTCGCGGGCCAACAGCGCGAGGAGAATGCCCTGCGCCAGCAACATGCCGCCGTTGAAATCGGCAACCGTATAGGGCAGGCGCTGGGGCGTGCCGTAGGGACCGACAAAGCGGTCCGCCACGCCGCTCAGCGCTTGGGCCATGGACTCGTGGCCGCCCTTGTTGCGCTCGCTGTACGGGCCTTGCGAACCATAACCCGAGCCAACGGCGTAGATGAGCCGTGGGTATGGCTCCCTCAGTGTAGCGTAATCTAGCCCCAACTTGGCCATGACAGAGCCGGAGCGAAAATTGTGTACCAGCACGTCCGTGGTTTCTAACAGGCGGTGGATAACGCTCAACCCCTCGGGCTTTTTGAGGTCGAGGACCACGCTTTTCTTGGAGCGGTTGAAGCTGGCAAAGGGCAAACTTTGCTCCTTTACCCACGGCCCGAAGGCGCGGGCTAGGTCGCCTCCGGGACGCTCTATCTTGATGACTTCGGCACCGTGCTCGGCCAAAACTTGGGTGGCGGCTGGGCCGAAGATCACTTGGGTAAAGTCGAGGACGCGGATGCCGTCGAGTGCGGGCATGGGTATTGAATTTAGTTTTTAGACTTAAGTTGTCGCTGCCAGTGCTTCTTGGGCTTTGCGAGGTAGTTCGACGAGGATGAAATAAGCTTCGGGGTATAAGTAGTCTTCCCTCGATTCATCTACGACCCTCAAATACCCCTCTTGGGCCGCTTCTGCATCAGGCAAAATCTGGTAGATTTTCCGCTTTTCCAAATCCTCGCACTCGCTGTTCTCGATACACAAAGCGAATTGAGATTCTAATGGATTCTCTTTCATGGTAGTCACTCCAGAAATCGTTTGATCTTCATCTTTCTGCGGCCAATTCCATGCGCCTCGTACCAATGAATCTCTGCTCGGCGGATGCTTCCATTGCTCAGGCGAACGCGGGCGATACCTTTGAGTTTCCGCCATCGGCCAACCCCATATTGCCTACGGAGCCGCATGATTTCACGGATGTGCCCACCTACGGCAATTGTTTCGATAGCCTCAATCGCGCCTATAATTTCAAAATGCATTGGATATTATACCCGCCCAAGCAGACAATCTCAAGTCTGCCCGATGAAAGAACACGACTAGACCGAGAGCTTGCCGTCCGGAGTAATTAGTATCTACATTGGAAGACATGCACGCCATGACTCGGCCCCGCGCCCAGGCTGTCCTCACTCCCGAAGATCAAGCATTCTTTGACCAGCAGGGCTACCTCCTCGTCGAAGATGCCCTACCTGCCGACGTACTCGCTGAACTCAACGCGGCCACTGATGCGCTCTACGCGCGCGACGCCGATGCCGGTCGGCTCGAAAAGGGCGGCAAGCTCAACATGCGCAACTGCATCGTCGAGCACCCCGCCTTCCTCCAGCTCCTCGACTGGCCCGCCACGGTCCCGCTGGCGTGGCAACTCCTCGGCTGGAATATCCAGATGCTGACCTCGCACTTGATCGTCCTGCCTTCGGGCGACGAGCCGGCTGAAGACGAGAAAAACAAGCTCGGCTGGCATCGCGATGGCGGCACCTCGCCCCGAGATATGAGCGAGCCACACCCGCGGATTCTGCTCAAAATCGCCTATGCCCTCAGCAACCAGACCGCTCCGGCCTCGGGGGCCACTTGGATCGTGCCTGGCTCTAACCGTTTGCTGGGACGACCGGCCACAGACCCCAAGACCGGGCTGCCATACGGCGCTCAGGCGATGAATATCCGCGCTGGCTCGGCCTTCCTGTTTGAGCAGCGCACCTATCACTCCATCGGCCACAATTGGGCGGGCTTTCCGCGCAAGACCGTGTTCTTTGGCTATGGTTATCGCTGGGTCAAACCCATGGACTATATCACCATGCCCAACGAACTCGTCGCCCGCTGCAATCCGATCCAAAAACAGCTCATAGGCGTCGTCGGAGATCCCCTGAGCTACTACTTGCCCCAAGATGAAGACGTGCCGCTCAAGGCGCTCGTCGAAACGGAAGCGAACCAATAATGGATGTCACACGCGCATTGGACGCCTTGGGTGCCCGCGACGCCCTGCTGACCGAGCAGAACAGAAACGACCTCGACGAGAAAGGCTACGCGGTACTCCCGGATGTTATCGACGACGAGTGGCTTGAAGCGCTGCGCACCCGCTTCGAGGAACTGTGCGAGAAAGAAGGGGTTCACGCCGGTATTGAAGTCCATCAGGAGCAGGGCACTCGTCGCCTTTCCGATCTCTGCAACAAGGGGCCGGTCTTTGACCGCGTCTATACCCATCCCAAGGTGCTGGCCGCTATCCACCACGTCATCGCCCGCCCCTTCAAGCTTTCCTCGCTCAACGCCCGCGACGCCCTGCCCGGCGAGGGATTACAGGGGCTGCACGCCGACTGGGGAGCAGATTACGACGGCCAGTTTCACGTCTGCAACTCGATCTGGCTGCTGGACGACTTCAGCGAGGAAAACGGCTGCACTCGGCTCGTGCCCGGCTCGCACAAGGGCCAGCACCCGAGCAAAGTCCTAACAGACGCGCAAGCACCCCACCCCGACGAAGAGCTGCTCATTGCCCCAGCCGGCACGGTCGCCGTCTTCAACAGCCACACGTGGCACGGCGGCACCCGCAACCAAAGCAAGGGCCTGCCGCGCCGCGCCATGCACTGCTACTTCACTGCCCGCGAGCACGGCCAGCAGCTCAACCAGCGCGAGTACCTGCGCTACGAGACCTGGAAGCGCATCTCGCCAGCGGCGCGCTATATCCTCGATGTAGATGTGGATTAGTTGCTGGAGACCTGCCCGAACCGTTCGACTAAACCCGAGGAGGAGGTAAATGAAGCTCTCACATCCAGTCGTTGACCTGTGCATAGTGTGCAGCAATTTTGAAGAGTCGTTGACGTTCTATCGAGACAAACTGGGATTCGAGGTAGTGCTCGACATCGACATCCCCGAAGCCCTAGCGACGGGGATCGGGCTGGCACCGCAGGGCTTCAGACAGGTGCGCCTGCAGGCGGGAGAGACGCTGATCAAGCTGATGGATATCGCCGCGCCACCTCCGCAGCGAACTTCCCAATTTGCCGCTGGGGTGCGCTGGCTCACCTTCTTCGTCCCCGACGTGCAGGCCGAGTGCGCCGCATTGCAAGCCAAAGGCGTGGAATTCCTGTCCGAGCCTATGGTCGCCCCAGATACGCCGGGCGTCGTCTGTACCCTGGATCCCGACGGAATTCTCATCGAACTAGTCCAACGATGAAGATAGCAGACATTCGCACGATACCCCTCGTGGGGGCTACGCCCGACGGTGGATGGGAACAGGGATACGACCCCGGCGACAACCTGCACACCCTCTTGGAGATCATCACTGACGAAGGCGTTACTGGTCTGGGGTCCGTCTTTACCTCCACCCGCCTAGTGTCGGGCTCGCTCGCCCTGCTGCGCCCCATGCTGATTGGCGAGTCCATCGAGCCGGCGCGGGTCGCCGAAAAACTGCATCAGGCCACCTTCTGGCAGGGCCGGGGCGGTGCCGTCACTCACGCCATTTCCGGCATCGACATTGCCTTGTGGGACCTCTTTGGCAAGATCACGTCCCAGCCCATTTCGCGCCTGTTGGGCGGGCGCTACCGAGATCGCATCAAGCCGTATGGATCGCTCATCATGGCCGAGCCAGACGAATTGAAGCCGAGGCTGCAGGCCGCGATGGACCGGGGATTTCGCGCGATCAAGATGGGCTGGGGGCCCTTTGGTCGCGTGTCGAAAACGCTCGACAAAAGCATCGTCAGCACTGCCCGCGAGATCGTCGGCCCAGATATCGAGCTAATGGTCGATGCGGGCGGCTCTGACCGGTACTGGCCGCACGGCTACAAATGGGCTATCGAAACCGCCCGCATGCTCGCCAACTACGATGTCACTTGGTTCGAGGAGGCCCTGCGCCCCGACGATATCGAAGGGTACATCAAACTCACCGAGCACGCGCCTCTGCCGATTACGGGCTGCGAGGTGCTGACGCGCCGACAGTCCTTCCTGCCGTGGATCGAGCGCCGCGCGGTTGACTACATCCAACCCGACGTCACCAAGGTCGGCGGTCTCACCGAGGAATTCCGCATCGCGATGTACGCCTACGACCACTCGATTCTCTTCGTTCCCCACGGCTGGAACACCGCGGCCGGACTGGCGGCCGACCTGCAGCTAGTGGCGGCTGTGCCGACTGCCCGCTGGGTAGAATACATCACCCCAGCCCCCTATATTGAGGATCTCGTCAGCGCGCCCTTTTCCCTCGACGAGGAAGGCTTCCTGACCATCTCCGACCAGCCTGGTTTGGGTATTGTTTGGAATGACGAAGGGATTGAAAAGCACTCGGGGATGAGGCTCACTCCGTCAGCTCTGTAGCGGCGTCACGGATCGATAAATCGCCAATGGGCATCCTCGACCGCTTCTCCCTCCGCGACCGCAAGGCGCTGGTCACCGGCGGCGGCTCTGGCATTGGGCAGGCCCTTGCCGTCGCCCTCGCCGAAGCCGGTGCGGACGTGGCCATTGCCGACATCGACGCCGCTGGTGCCGCTGATACCTGTACTCGGATTGAAAACCTCGGTCGCCGGACTCTAGCTATCCCTACAGATGTCACTGTCAAAGACCAAGTCGAAAACATGGTCCATACCGTCCTCGCCGCTTGGGGACAGTTGGACATCGGCGTCAATAGTGCTGGGATTGCCTTGCGCGGCCCCATCGAGGACATCAGCGAGTCCGACTGGGACCGGGTTCTCGACCTCGACCTCAAAGCCGTTTTCCTCTGCTGTCAGGCCGAGGGCCGCGCCATGCTGCAGCGGGGCTCCGGTTCGATCATCAACGTCGTCTCAATCTCGTCCCACATCGTCAACCGCCCACAACTGCACGGCCACTACAACTCCGCCAAGGCAGGTGCCTACCAGCTAACTAGAGTATGCGCCGCAGAGTGGGCCGCGCGCGGTGTCCGCGTCAATTCCATCAGCCCCGGCCACACGCTCACCCCCATGACCGCCCACGCCGAAGACGACATGAAAAACGCTTGGCTCGCCAACACGCCGATGGGCCGTCTAGGCGTCCCTGCCGACTATCAGGGGGCCGTCGTCTTCCTCGCCTCGGACGCCTCTTCTTACACGACCGGTCATGACTTGGTTGTCGATGGTGGGTACATGCTCTGGTGAGCTAGTCGTAGTACTGTTTTTGAAGAAAATATATGATTTTTGCAAAAAGTAAATAATTATCTGCTTTAATTTGTTACAATCAATAATTATAAAGTGTAACTTTGCAAAATGGTGATTATATAAAAAGACCATATATGGCCTAAAGTATAAAAAAGACCATATATGGTCCTCAATAAAAGCAGTTTAAAATCCTCTAATATACTTGATTCATTCGAATGAAAAACGAGATTGTGCATTTACCCAATGTGTTATATTTTTCCGAATACACTCAATCAATACCTGCCCAAAGGAGGAAGGAATATTATGTGGCCAATCGTTTTGCTGCTTGCGCTATCGACTCTCTCTTTCGCGGATGAGTACACGCCGGTTGACTGGATCACCTTAACCGAAGACGGCGGCATAAAAGCCCAAGTAGGAGCCTTAAGTCTTAGTACAGGCAATACAGAGTGTCTTGAGATCAAGGACGTTAAGTTAGGCATTGCTACGTATTCTGTTGTTACGTCCAAGTGGCAGAAACGCGAGGGGGATGAATGGGCCGATGTGGACGGCACGGAACATGCTGGCCAAGTATGCGGATTTATGCCGAGTGAACCGGGCGAATACCGGCTAGTCATGGAAGTAGATGTTTCGGGTCTCAAGCAGAAATTGGCCAGTGGGAATACCTTGATAATAGCCGACGAACCTGAGACAGCCATTGAAGCAACTACTTGGGGATTCATAAAAGCAAAAAGTAAAATCGCACCTGGAGGGTAATCCTGATTGTAGGGAGTAGGGTATTTTTTATGATCAAGCCACTTAGCCGCATAGGTACTTGGAAGACCTATTCCACACACGATGGCCTGCCATCGCTGCGCATTGAACACATCGCCGAGGATAGCGAGGGTTATATTTGGTTCGCCACCTGGGACAACGGGGTCAGCCGCTTTGACGGGGATGCGTTCCAGAATTTCACGACCCAAGACGGTCTTATTGACGACCAAGTCTTCTTTATTCAGCAAGATCGTCAGGAGCGGTTGTGGTTTGGGACCTCAAAGGGGGTCTGCTGGTATGACGGCGCAGGCTTCCACCCTTTGGAGGACGATGGCATTGCCGGCCGTAGGGTGCAGTTTATCTACGAGGATGGTCAGGGCCGTATCTGGTTGGGTGGCCCCGAGACCTTGGGGTATTACGACGGCACGGCGTTCCACGACCTGACTCCGCTTTACCTCCAACAGCACCAGCCGCTTTTTTCTTCTCCGTGGCCTTCCTTTTGTCGGGGCATCGTCCAAGACCCGCAAGGCCACCTGTGGTTTGGCTTTAAGGATCTCATCCGCTACGATGGCGACTCTTTCCACCGTTACGAAAAGGAAGAGGGATTTCCCCGAGCCGAGGCCAGTTATGCGGTGGGCCAGGACCCTACCGGCAAGGTGTGGATCGGTTGGATTGAGAAAGGCCGATTTCAGCTCTATGCCAATGGCACCTTACAGGCGGCTGTTGAGATCGGTGCGAATCCTTGGTTGCGTTACACTATGTGCGACCGAGAAGGTCGGATGTGGTTTTGCACCTTGGGTGGCGTGTTCTACCAAGACGAGGACGGGTTCAGCCGATTTACCGCGGCCGATGGCCTACCCCATTCCGCGGTCAAAGCCGTGTTCCACGATCGCGAGGATCAGTTTTGGTTTGCCACGTGGAACGGCGTCGGGCGGTACGATGCGCATAGTATCAACGTTTTCGGCCTTCATGCGAACGAATCTATAACCCCGAGCGAAATCTCACAGATCGCGCAAGACCGGCACGGTGATATATGGATTGGGTATGCATCCCCTTATCTCAACCGTGAGAGCAAAAATTTCAAAAGCATCGCCCGCTTCGATGGCGAACACTTTACCTTCGTGGCTCCCGAGGAAGGCTCTAATATCGGCAACTGTTTCTCCATCTACGAGGACCTCGAGGGACATCTGTGGTTTGGCGGTGGCAATGGTCTATTCCGCTACGAAGGACAGAAGCTAAAGAAAAAGAACATAGCGGCTGATTTAGATGCAGGGGGTATCAGCCGCATCACGCAAGACCGGGAAGGACGATTCATTTTCGGCTATTGGGAACACTATACCATAAGCACAAGAAGAGAGTTTTTGGCCAGCCCGTTAAAGATCGTGTACCAACAGGGCGAGCAGTGCCAAACCATTTTTGCCGAGGAGAATAAAAAAACACCGTTCAGCCGCATTGGCACGGTGCTTGCCACGCGCAACGGCGAAATCTATTTCCACTTGACCAGTAGAGATAGCCCCACGAGCGGCACCGGCTTCGCCCGCTGGCATCCTGAAGAGGGTCTTACATGGTATGGGGTTGAGGATGGCCTGATAGACAACCATGTCAACGACTTGCTAGTAGATCGCCAGGACAACCTATGGATTGCTACGCGGGGCGGTATCAGTTGCTTTGATGGCCGCAGCTTTCGCTCCTTCACCACCGAAGACGGGCTGCCGAGTAACCGCATCTACTGTTTGTCGGAGGATGCGCGAGGCCACCTCTGGATCGGTACAGACAAGGGTGTAGCTCTCTACGATGGTCGGCTTTTCCAGGCCATCCAGTCACCCCATATCGGATCGGTTTGCCGCATCCTCGAAGATCGCGACGGCACCTTCTGGTTGGGCACGGTCGTGGGGTCCATCATACGCTATCGACCAAGGCAAACGCCGCCCTTGATTCGCCTTATCCGGGTTACCACCGATCAGGTCTATGAGAATGTAGAGGGAGTCTGCCTGTCCACGGTGGGACAGCCGGTGGGCTTCGAGTACAAGGGCCTGAGTTTTTCCACCCATCCCCGCAACATGCTCTATGAGTACCGCTTGCAGGGATACGACGCCGACTGGTGTCCAGCTACCCGGAAGTTGCGGGCCTGTTATCAAAACCTGCCTCCGGGCGACTACACCTTTCAAGTCCGGGCGATAGATCGCGACCTCAATTACTCAGAAACGGCGCAAGTGCCGCTCGCGGTAAAACCGGGGGCCGCGTTCTATGGGGGCAACCAATGGATCGGACAGACTAAGGGCCTGCGCCAGTTTCAAACCAAACTCACGGAGGTGGCTCCCACCGATCTGACCGTACTGATTCTAGGCGAAACAGGTGTGGGTAAGGGGTCGGCGGCGCGGGCATTACATGAGCTGAGTGCCTATGGCAATGGCCCTTTTATACATGTCAACTGCGGGGCCTTATCCCAGGCGTTGATCGACAGTGAACTCTTTGGTCGCGAAAACGAGAGGGCTAATACTGCTATTAGCAAAGTAGGCAAGGTGGAACAAGCCAAAGACGGCACTCTCTTTTTGGATGAAATCGGCGAGATGCCGTTGGAAACGCAGGACAAGATCCTGCGCTTATTGGCAGAGCGCACGTTTGAGCGGGTTGGTGGCGACCAGACACTAACCGCGCAGACGCGTATTGTAGCCGCGACTAGCCGCGACTTGGAGAAGATGGTACAGGCCGGTGTTTTTCGCGCGGAGCTGTATTCGCGCCTCCAGCTTTTTGCGCTGTACGTCCCGCCCTTGCGCGAACACAGGGAGGACATCCCGGTCCTGGTCGAGTTTTTCAAGAACCGCATGGCAGCCTATCTGGACAAGGAACCTGCCTCCTTGAGTCCCGAGGTTATGGAGATGCTGCACGCCTATGATTGGCCGGGGAATGTGCGGGAACTGGAGCATTGCATCCAGCGGGTAGTAATAACGTGCAATGGCTCTCAAATCGGCACGACCGATCTCATGCAGTGCGGTTTTGACCTGGCAGACTCCACTCTTGGCCTTAAAGGAAGGGCATTATCCGTTTCTCAAGGCCACGAAATAATGCCGCTGCTTGAAGTTGAACGCCGTTATATTCTCAAAGTACTCAACGCCACCAACTGGAGGGTCAAGGGAGCACAAGGGGCGGCCGCTCTGCTGGGAGTGCCGCCTTCGACGCTGTACGGCAAAATGAGAAAGTTGGGTATTAAAAGTTCCTAGTCGTAGTACTCTTGACCCAAGTGAGTAATTAAATCTTCGCCCTGCAAGAAGCGCAGCGTATTCTTGAGCTTCATTAGCTGGATGAAGAGGTCGTGCTCGGGGTAGAGGTCGGGCGCGGTCATCGGGCTTTTGAAGTAAAACGAGAGCCACTCCTGAATCCCCGCCATTCCCGAGCGCTGCGCCAAGTCGGCAAACAGCACCAAGTCCAAAACCAGCGGCGCGGCGAGAATTGAATCGCGGCAGAGGAAATCGACCTTGATCTGCATGGGCATGCCCATCCAGCCAAAGATGTCGATGTTGTCCCAACCCTCTTTCTCGTCGCCGCGCGGCGGATAGTAGTTGATCCGCACCTTGTGATAAATATCGCCGTAGAGCTGGGGGTAGAGGTTGGGCTGCAAGATGAACTCCAGCACGTCGAGCTTGCTGACTTCCTTGGTCTTGAACGAATCGGGGTCGTCGAGCACCTCGCCATCGCGATTGCCCAAGATGTTGGTCGAAAACCAGCCCTGTACGCCGAGCATCCGCGCCTTGAGACCAGGAGCTAAAAGGGTCTTCATCAGGGTCTGGCCGGTCTTGAAGTCCTTGCCGCCGATGGGCACGCCCTTCTGCCGCGCCAGTTCGACCATGGCCGGGACGTCCACGGTCAAGTTCGGCGCGCCGTTTAGGAAGGGCACGCCTTCCTGTAGGGCGGCGTACGCGTAGATCATGCTCGGGGGAATGGCCGGGTGGTTTTCTTGGATGGCTTTTTCGAGGCTTTCAATCTCGTTATGCACTTCGTGGTGCTCCATGAAGACCTCGGTGCTGCCGCACCAGATCATCACCAGCCGCTCGATTCCGTTGTCGGCCTTGAAGCGCTGGATGTCTTCGCGCACTTCCAGCACGGCATCCCACTTGCTCTTGGCGCTTTTGACATTGGAGCCTTCGAGGCGGCGCACGTAGTTGCGGTCGAAAACCGCGGGCATCGGCTTGACGGACTTGAGCGGGTCCGCGATCTGGTCGAGCAACCTATTGTCCAAGACGCCAGCGTGGATGGCCGAGTCATAGGCGTCTTCTGGGAAGACGTCCCAGCCGCCGAAGACTAGGCTGTCGATGTCGGCCAAAGGCACGAAGTCCTTAATGAGCGGCGAGCGTCCTTCAGTGCGCTTGCCTAGGCGGATGGTGCCCATTTGGGTCAGCGAGCCGATGGGCTGGCCAATGCCGGCTTTGATGGCTTCGACGCCGGCGATAACCGTGGTGGCCACAGCGCCCATTCCGGGAATTAGGACGCCGAGTTTGCCCGTGGCCGGGGCGATGGATTTGGGTTGGTTCACAGGTATCTCCTTTTGCATGGAAGAGTTATGTCATTAGCCGCAAGATAAAGTAGAGGGTTCTATTTATTGAGCAAATTAATTATTACTATGTAATTAATAGGAAAAATCTATGGATCGTACCCAGTTAAAACGGGACGATAGCGAAAATTGCAGCGGAATGGGAATCAGGCGGCGAGGCGCTCTGGATCAGTGTCGCGCAGTTCCGCGAGGCGATCCAACAAGGGATCTAGCTCCTTGTACCTGGCCAGCTCGGCTCTGAGCTGCGCCGCGCCGCGCAAACCGCGAAAGTACCCGGCGTAGTGGCGCCGCATGCCGACCAGCGCCCCTTGCCGGCCGTCGTGCTCAACGGCCAGTCGCAGGTGCTTGAGGCACAGCTCGGCGCGCTCCTGCCAGCTTGGCTCGGGCCAGAGCGCACCTGTCCTTAGGTAGTGCTGGGACTCGCGGAAAATCCACGGGTGGCGGATGGCACCACGACCGATCATCACCCCGTCACACCCCGTGCTGTCGAAGGCATCTTTGACCATCTGCGGCGAGGTCACGTCGCCGTTGAGAATGATCGGTATGGAGACCGCCGCCTTGACTTTGGGTATCCACTCGTAGTCCACTGCGCCCTTGTGGCCCTGCGCGCGGGTGCGGCAGTGAATGGCCAGCGCCTGCACGCCCAGATCCTCGAGCATCTGGGCCACCTCGACGATGCGGATGCTCTGCTGGTCCCAGCCGAGGCGCGTCTTCACGGTCACCGGCAGGTGCGTTGCGCCGATGACGCGCGAGACGACCTCCTTCATCTGCGGCAAGTCGCGCAGCAGCCCGGCCCCGGCTCCGCGCAGCGCCACATTGCTCACCCAGCAGCCGCAGTTGATGTCGATGAAGTCTGGATGCTGCGTGCTGGCGATCTCAGCAGCTTTCTCCATGGACAGCGAGGCCGCGCCGTAGAGCTGGATCGCCAAGGGCCGCTCGGCTTCTGCAAAGCGCAGCTTGCGAAAAGCGCGGCGCGGCCCGTTGGGATCTTCGCGCAACAGCCCCTCGGCATTGACGAATTCGGTATAGACGATGTCGGCTCCCAGCTCCCTGCAAATTAGGCGGAACGGTAGCTCGGAAACATCCTCCATGGGCGCTAGCAGAATGCCGGGATCAGCGGTTATTGGGCCGATGCGGAACATTATTTTAACGTCGAGTAGGGCAATGCTTTCATCACTCGCACCTCCCGCCGGCGGATTAGCGGCCGGATCTGATCGACGATCTTAGCCCATTCTGGGCTGCCGTAATAGGCTTCAATCGCCTTGTCGCGGGCCCTGGCGTTGGGGAAGGCGCGAATCCAGATGAACTCGTCGTCGCGGTCGGGATTTTCCCACGCAGCGACAAACGTCACGCCGTACTTGTCCATAAAGCGGCGCGCCTTGGCAAAGCCGGCGCGGAATTTCTTCTTGTTGTCGGCTCCCTTGTGAAAGCGGTAGATGCGCAATTCGTAGATCATGCAAGTCCTCCTTAGTAAATGGCGGTTTCGGCGACGACCAGGTCCACGGGCACATCGTGCGGCTCGCCGGGAATGCAGTCTAGGACTAGCGCGTCGTAGCACAGCCCTATTTTGACGGCTTGCACTTGCGCCAGAAAGCGGTCGTAGTAGCCGCCGCCCCAACCGATGCGATGCCCGCGCCGGTCAAAGGCGAGGCCCGGCACCACGACCAACTCGATCCGCGCTTCTGCGGGCAACCAAGTGGCCGCGGCCGGATCGGGCTGCGCCAGCCCCCAAGGGCCGACGACGAGCTGGTCTAGGCCGTCGATCAGCGCGTGGGCCAGCGTCTTTGTGCCCGACATCACCACCGGCACAGCCACGCGCTTGCCCTGATTTAAGCAAGTGCAAATCAACGCGCGGGTATCGACCTCGTTTTCCTTGCTGGAGACATAGGTGTGGACGAGCTTGGCCCGGCGGTACGCCTCCAGCCCCAATACCTTTTCTAGTATGGCCTGCCCGCCGACTTCCACTTGGTCGCGGTCCAAACCCATGCGCACAGCTAGGACGCGCTTTCTGAGCCGTTCTTTGCGCGCGCGCGTCGCCTCCTTCTTCATACATTACATAATACTGGCACCTATAAAGGGCGTCAAGCGCATCTGGCACCTAGGCTTGCTTGACGAATATGAGCCTTTCCCCTAGATTGACCAAGATGCGCGCGGCCTTGTTTTCTCAAGGCGAAACGCGCTCAAATCTATCGACAATGGCCGTGAATAGCCGCCACATAAACCCACCTAATCATTCTTTTACGCTATGAGTGTTCAGGCGCTGCCGCTGGAAATTTCTCCACGCGAATACCACCCAGTAGAACCCCTCAATCCCGAAGAGGATTTCCGCATCCAGCAGCGCCTCAAGGACGAGGGGAACCTGCCGCAACACATCGCCATTATCATGGACGGCGATAGGCGCTGGGCCGTCGAGCGCAATCTACCCAAGACCGAAGGACATCGCTTTGGCCGCGAGTCCGTGCGTGACATCGTCCGCGCCTGCGGCCAACTCCAAATTGAAGCACTGACCCTGTACACCTTCTCGACGGAGAACTGGTCCCGGCCCGAAGCAGAAGTCGCAGAGCTGATGCAGTGGCTGCACGAGTCGCTGCGCGACGAAGTATCGGAACTCCACGAAAACAACGTATCGCTCAACGCCATAGGCCGCACCGACGCATTGTCGCCAACCATCCAATTGGCCCTAGAGCACGCCCTCGCTCAGACCAAAGACAACACCGGCCTCAAGCTCAACTTGGCGCTCAACTACGGGGGCCGCAGCGAGCTCGTCGATGCCTTCCGCAAGCTGGCCACCGAAGTGGCGGCTGGCCGGCTCGACCCAGAAGACATCGACGAGGAACAAATCAGCGGCTCCCTCTATACAGCCGACTTGCCCGACCCAGACTTGTTAATCCGCACCAGCGGCGAAATGCGGCTGAGCAATTTCCTGCCTTGGCAAATGGTCTATACTGAAATTTGCTTCGTCGGCGACGTGCATTGGCCGGATTTTCGCCGCCAGCACCTGTACGAAGCCATTGCCGCCTATCAACAGCGACAGAGGCGCTTTGGCGGCTGACACCGCGGCAGAGTCCTCCGGCCTGCGGCAGCGCGTCCTCGCGGCTATCGTATTTGTGCCGGTGATCCTACTGCTGGTCGAAGGGGCTAGCTGGGGGATCTTCCTCTTGGTGTTAGCCGTGGCCGTGCGCTGCTCGTGGGAATACCACCACATCTTAGAGGAGGCCGGCTACCGACCCATCCGCCTGCCGGGCAGCTTGTTGGTCTTGGGTCTGTGCACCTACTTCTGGCGCCAGGGCATGGACGACGACCTCGTTGCGTTGCTGATGGCGGCCATCTTGCTGGTCGTGGTGTGGGCCTTATTCCAGGGCACAGAGCGCTATGCGGCTAACGCCTTTCTAACATTGGGCGGCGTGTTCTTCTTCGGCGTCTTGGGTAGTGCGTCGCTTTTGCTTTTTCAGGCGGCGGGTGGGGGCGAGGAGGCTCACCACTTGGTGGCCGTGCTTTTTCTCTGCATCTGGCTCACAGATTCCGGGGCGTACTTCAGTGGTCGGTTTTGGGGCCGGGCCAAGCTGGCACCGGCGATCAGCCCTAATAAGACGCGGATCGGGTGCATTGGCGGCGTGGTCGGCAGCGCCCTGCCCATACCCTTGGGCTTTTTGCTGCCCTCCTTTTCTACGGCGTCGCTGCTGGGGCTTTTGCTCGTCGCAGGCATCGGTGCGCAGGTAGGCGATTTGGTGGAATCGGCCTTTAAGCGCGACATGGGCATCAAGGACGCGCCGATGCTG
>JAPOYQ010000568.1:12959-14343 GCA_026706505.1 Gemmatimonadota bacterium | reverse complement strand
GCCGACGGCGCGAGAATTCGCTCTTCCAACGCGGCATCAAAGTCCACCTCCCTGAGCTCCAGCGGTACTCCGCTTTGTTGATCACTCCCAAAACCGAAGCTTGCTGGCGCAACCCCCTCAACTCCAAGTCGATCCGACCATCCAGTTGGCGGTGGAACTGCCACTTGGCCTTGTGCTCCAGACGCAACCCCGCAAAAGGCCGTTGCTCCCAGCCGAACCACGACGTGCCCAAGACGGTATTGCGCGCTGCGAGGGGATCCTCCACTCCGTATAGCGCCCCTCGCGTATTGGGCCGCTGCCTCCACTGGAGGACGGGATCGGCGATATTGTCCCGCACTTTGCGCAGGTCTTGGAAGAGCCGCACCCGACCCCAGTGGTTGAAGTCGCGGTCGAGCGTCAACACCCCGTAGAGGGCTTGGTTGTGCTCCGCGGCCGCCAGTCGGCGCATATCCATCCTCCCCAGCATCAGCCGCACGCCCGGCAACAGATGGGCTCCGCCGAAGGCGTTGTAGCCCTCCCGATCGCGGCGGTAGGGCAGGTCGGCTTCCTCGTCGTTTTCAAAGCGATCAATGGTGCCGTTGTGGTTCATGTCTAGCCCGTAGAGGAATTCGGGCCGGTCTGAATAGTAGCGCAGGAAGGGCTCCTCGTAGTCGGGGATCAGGTTCGGGCTGTCCTCGTTGTCATTTTGATTGAAATCGGAAATAAAGTCGTTGTTCTCGTCCCATCCAGGAAAGATATAGCGATCTCCCGGTGCCCAGTCCTTGCGCTGCCAGTCGGGACGGCGATCCTGATCGTCGTTGTCATCGACGAACTCGTAGAGCTCGAAGTGGTTGCCGTAGTCGAGTCCGCCCTCTTTGCTGGCGGTCATCATCGAGGTCTGGTAGGTCGGGTCAATGCTGAACGCCTCGAACAAAAAGAAGTACGGGTAGGGCGTGCTGGAGAGGTTGGCGAACCAAGCTAGGGCCTCATCGCCAGCGGTGTGGTGCCGTTTGCGGTTGGGATTGGGGAACTGCCGGTAGCGGTTGTTGATGTCGATCTCCGCGTATCCGGCGAACCCGGCTAGGTCGGTCAACTCGAAGGTGAACCCGGCGATCTGGTTGGCCGTCGGCAGCCCGTAGTCAAAGGCCAACACGCGCTGGTTGGAGCCGTCTTGGACGTTGCCCCGGGCCTGGGCCACTGGCAGGAAGACCGTCTCGTCGTCGGCGTTGACTTGGTTGTCGGAGGCGACTTCAATCAGGTAGTCGTTGGCCACTACCAGTTCCACTGCGATGCGGGTGATCTCGGTCGGGTCAACGCCGACATAGCCGGCGTCGGCTAGGTCGTAGCGCAGCAAGATCTCCTCCAACCCGTCCGCGGCTAAAAAACCCTGGCGCTGGAGGCCGCC
>JAPOYQ010000568.1:12106-12949 GCA_026706505.1 Gemmatimonadota bacterium | reverse complement strand
GAGTGGCCGGAAGCCGATCTCGCTGGCGCGCGTCTCGTTCCCCTCTAGGTCGTACACCAGCAGGTCGCTGGCGAAGAGCGCTCCCCCTCCTTTGCCGTCCTCGGGGGAATCGTCGCGGATGCGGATCTCGATTGTCGTCACGGGCGTGAAATTCAGCGCCTCGGTGAGCTGTCCTTTGAAGATATCGCCGTTGACTGCCTGCCGCTGGGTCTGCGAGTGATGCGCGTTGACCAGCGTGCCCCCGACCTTGACGAAGTCTCCTACTTGGACCTCGAGCCGGCCGCCAAACAAGTTGGTATTGTTGGTGCGCTGATCGGCCTGCGTCCCCCGGGCGGTGAAAATCGCGTTGGGTGACGAAATCCGCGACATCAACAGCGTCGCCTGGTACTTGTCGGCGGCGTAGTCGATCTGCATGCCGTTGAAGACCGCCTTGGAGAACGTCATGGGCGTCAGGGTGGTGCGGATGTAGTCGCCGACGGTGATGGCGTAGTGGTGCTCCCCCTTGTGGTCGGAGGCGATCACTAGGCTGCTGAACCAATTGCGGAAGTCATAGGTCTTATTCACCGCGCTGCCGAAGGGCTGGGGATTTTCCTGCCGCCAGTCGTAGAGCAACCACCCCCGGGTCAGGAGATTTCCATAGACGTCGTAGAAATAATAGCCCTCTAGCGCGGTGAAGACGTAGCGCTGGTAGTTTTCGCGTGCGTAGTTGGAGTATTCCCACTGATTCCAACGGTATTCGGCGTAGAGCTCCTGCGGCACGTACCACTTGCGAACGGCGGGATCGAGCGCGTCGAAAAGCACACCGGGACCTCGGGGCTCGTAGGTGACCCGGCCGCCGCGCTG